>NZ_JBHVHQ010000405.1:0-7446 GCF_042800135.1 Streptomyces sp. NPDC057654
CCATCGTCGGCCGCCTGGTGCGGGTGCTGGAACAGCTGGCCGCCGACCCGTCGGCACGGGTCGGCGACATCGACGTGCTGCACGAGGCCGAGCGCTCCCGCGTGGTGGGGGAGTGGAACGACACCGCCCGGCCGGTGGCGCGGGGCACCGTGGTCGACCTCTTCGAGGAGCGGGCGGAACGGTCGCCGGGCACGGTGGCGGTACGGTGCGGTTCCGACGTGTTGTCGTACGGGGAGTTGGAGGGTCGGGCGAATCGGCTGGCCCGGTATCTGGTCCGGCTCGGTGTGGGGCGGGAATCCCGCGTGGGGCTGTGCCTGCCGCGTGGTGTGGACATGGTGGTGGGGCTGCTGGCGGTGTGGAAGGCGGGCGGTGCGTACGTACCGCTCGATCCGGAGTATCCGGCGGACCGGCTCGCCTACATGATCACCGACAGCGGCGCGAGGGTTGTCCTGACCACATCGGCGACAGCGGAGGAAACCTCGGCCGGAATCGAAGCAGGGGCAGGGACAGGTACAGGTACAGAGGGGGCTGAAGGGGCCACAGGAGCCACACGGGCCGCGGACGTGGTGCCGGTGCTGCTGGACGCGGCCGCGACCGAGCAGGTGCTCGCCGCCGAGCACGCAACGCCGCTGAAGCTGCCGACGAGCCCCGCCCAGTCGTCCAACGTGATCTACACCTCCGGTTCGACAGGACGGCCGAAGGGCGTCGCGCTGACGCACGGCGGCGTGCTCAACATGGCCGAGGTCGTACGGCCGGTGCTGGGCGTGGCGGAAGGGGTGACGGCCCTTCAGTTCGTGTCGTTCAGCTTCGACGCCTCCGTACTGGACGTGGCGGTCACCCTGGGCGGAGGCGGCACGCTGGCCATCGCGTCGGGCGAGGAGCGCACGGACCCCGCCGCGCTGGCGGAGATGATCCGCCGTACGGGCGTGAAGGTCGCGAACGGCGTGCCGTCGCTGCTCGGCATGCTCGACCCACAAGCCGTGCCCGCCGTGGAGAACTGGCTGGTGGGCGGGGAGCGGCTGGCCCCCGACCTGGCGAGCCGCTGGCGGGCCGGGGCGCGGCTGTGGAACGCGTACGGGCCGACCGAGGCCACCGTGATCGCGACGGCCGGACTGCTGGCGGAGGGCTTCGGCCCGCAGGACGCGCCGCCCGCGATCGGCCGCCCGCTCGGCAATGTCCGGGCCTTCGTCCTGGACGGCTTCCTGCGCCCGCTGCCGCCCGGCATGACCGGTGAGCTGTACGTGGCCGGGGCCGGGCTCGCGCGCGGCTATGTGAGCCGCCCGGGGCCGACCGCCGAGCGGTTCGTGGCCTGCCCGTTCGTGCCTGGCGCTCGCATGTATCGCACGGGCGACCTCGCCCGGTGGACGACTGACGGGCAGTTGGAGTTCGCGGGACGCGCGGATGAGCAGGTCAAGATCCGGGGCTTCCGCGTCGAGCCCGGCGAGATCGCGGCCGTCCTCGCCACGCACGACACCGTCGACCAGGCGGCGGTCGTGGTCCGCGAGGACCGGCCGGGCGCCAAGCGCCTCGTCGCGTACGCGGTCCCCGCCGCCGGCCACCGGATCGACGGAGCCGCGCTGCGCGACTACGCCGGCGGACGCCTTCCGGAGCACATGGTCCCGGCGGCCGTGGTGCCGCTGGACGCACTGCCGCTCACGCCCAACGGCAAGCTGGACAAGTCCGCACTGCCCGAGCCGGACCTCGCGGCCAGGAGCGGGCGCGCGCCCGCGACGCCGACGGAAGAGGTGCTGAGCAATCTGTTCGGCGAGGTCCTGGAGCTGGAACAGATCAGCGCCGATGACAACTTCCTTGAACTGGGCGGCGATTCGCTCCTTGCCATGCGGCTGATCGCGCGCGTGCGGTCCGTGCTGGATGCGACGGTGAGCATCAAGGAGCTGTTCGCCGCGCCGACCGTGGCAGGCGTCGCCCGGCTGATCGACGGCACGCACAGCACGGACGACGCGGTGCTGGAACGTCAGGAGAGGCCCGACGTCCTGCCGTTGTCGTTCGCCCAGCAACGGATGTGGTTCCTCAACCGGATGGATGACGGCCCGGCCGCCGCTGCCGCGTACAACATGCGCCTGGCGCTGCGGATTTCGGGTGAGCTGGACGTGGCGGCGCTGGAAGCGGCGCTCGGAGATGTGGCCGACCGCCACGAGACTCTGCGGACGGTCTTCCCGGACGTCGACGGCGTGCCGCATCAGCAGGTGCTGCACGGAGAGACGGGACGCCCACGGCTCGTCACCGTGGAGACCGATGAGGACCGGCTGGAGGAGACCGTCACCGCACACACCCGTCACGCATTCGATGTCAGTACGGAACTCCCCTGGCAAGCAAGGCTGTTCACGCTGTCGCCTTCCGAATCGGTGCTGCTGATCGTGGCGCACCACATCGCGTCCGACGGCTGGTCGATGGGCGTGCTCGGACGGGACCTGCAAACTGCCTACGCGGCCCGGCACACCGGGCACGCGCCGGGCTGGGAGCCGCTGCCGGTGCAGTACGCGGACTACGCGCTGTGGCAGCGTGCCGCGCTGGGCGAACTGGGCGACCCGCAGAGTCTGGTGGGCGGTCAGCTCGACTACTGGCGTGGGGTGTTGGCGGGGGTTCCGCAGGAGCTGGCTCTGCCGTTGGACCGTCCGAGGCCCGCGGTGCCGTCGTTCCGCAGTGGCAGTGTGCCGGTGCGTGTGGACGCGGCGACGCACGCGCGGCTGGTGGAACTCGCCGGGCGCGGGCGCGTGACGATGTTCATGGTGATGCATGCGGCCGTTTCGGTGCTGCTGTCGCGGATGGGCGCCGGGGAGGACATCCCGCTGGGCACCCCGGTCGCGGGCCGTGGTGACGCGCGCGTGGAGGACCTGGTCGGGCTCTTCGTCAATACGCTCGTGCTGCGCGCCGACGTGAGCGGGGACCCGTCCTTCGCCGAGCTGCTGGGGCGGCTGCGGGAGCGGGACCTCGGTGCGTACGCGCATCAGGACATTCCGTTCGAGCGCCTGGTGGAGGAGTTGAACCCCGTACGCTCGATGGCCCGCAACCCGCTGTTCCAGGTCATGCTGACCGCCGGGAACGTGCCGGAGACGCGATGGGAGCTGCCGGGCCTCCAGGTGGACCCGATGGAGTCGATGACGGCGCCGCCCGCGCACTTCGACCTGTCGGTGACCCTGGGGGAGCGGCGCGCGGCGGACGGATCGCCAGCCGGGCTGGACGGCGGCATCCTGTACGCCGCCGACCTCTTCGACGAAAAGACCGCCCAAGCCCTCGCGGACCGGCTGGCGCGCGTACTGGAACAGGTCGCGGACAACGCCCGTATCCGCGTTAGCGAGATCGACGTCCTCGGCGCGGAGGAGCGGTCCTCCGTGGTCGAGAAGTGGAACGCCACCGCTCGGCCGACGTCGACGGGGACGGTCCTGGAACTCTTCTCCGGCTGGGTTCGCTCGACTCCGGATGCGGTGGCGGTGCGGTGCGGTTCCGACGTGTTGTCGTATGGGGAGTTGGAGGGTCGGGCGAATCGGCTGGCCCGGTATCTGGTCCGGCTCGGTGTGGGGCGGGAGTCGCGGGTGGGCCTGTGCCTGCCGCGTGGTGTGGACATGGTGGTGGGGCTGCTGGCGGTGTGGAAGGCGGGCGGCGCGTACGTACCGCTCGATCCGGAGTATCCGGCGGACCGCCTCGCCTACATGGCTGCCGACAGCGGGGTGGCCGTCGTAGTGGCGACTACGCGGACAGTGGCCGAGGCGCCCTCCGGGCCGAGGATGCTGGTGCTGGATGAGGCGGCGGAAGCCGTGAACCTCGAATCGTCCGAACCCCTTCAACGCCTCCCCCATCTGGCTCAGTTGGCGTATGTGATCTATACCTCTGGTTCGACGGGCCGTCCGAAGGGTGTGGCGGTAGCGCATGGCGGTGTGGCGAATCTGGCGGAGGTCATGCGGCCGGTGCTGGGTGTGGCGGAGGGGGTGACGGCGCTTCAGTTCGCGTCGTTCAGCTTCGACGCGGCCGTGCTCGATGTCGCGGTGGCCTTGGGCGGGGGCGGTGCGCTGGCGATCGCGTCGAGTGAGGAGCGTACGGAGCCGGAGGCGCTGGCCCGGATGATCGAGGCGGGGGGCGTGAGCGTGGCGAGCGTCGTTCCGTCGTTGCTGGGTGTGCTGGATCCGGCTTCCGTGCCCGGTGTGGAGAACTGGGTGCTGGGTGCGGAGCGGCTGAGCGCGGACCTGGCGGCGCGGTGGCGGGCCGGGGCGCGCGTGTGGAACACCTACGGACCGACGGAAGCGACCGTGATCACGACGGCCACACTCCTGGCGGAAGGTATCGGCCCGCAGGATGCGCCGCCCGCGATCGGCAGCCCCATCGGCAACGCGCAGGTCTTCGTTCTGGACGGTTTCCTGAGGCCGGTGCCGCCTGGTGTGACGGGTGAGCTGTACGTGGCCGGGGCCGGGCTGGCGCGCGGTTATGCGGGACGTGCGGATCTGACGGCGGAGCGGTTCGTGGCCTGCCCATTTGCTCCGGGTGCTCGTATGTACCGCTCGGGTGACCTGGCCCGGTGGACGGCGGACGGGCTGTTGGAGTTCGCAGGACGCGCGGACGAGCAGGTCAAGATCCGAGGCTTCCGCGTCGAGCCGGGCGAGGTCGAATCCGTGCTGGCCGCCCATCCGGAGGTGGCCCAGGCGGCGGTGGTGGTGCGGGAGGACCGGCCGGGCGAGAAGCAGCTGATCGCGTATGTCGTGGCGGTTGCTTCCCCGTCGGCCTCATCGGCCGCCCCCTCCTCCTCCCACCACGGGCCGGGCAGTGCGTTCGCTCTCGACAGCGCGTTGCTGTTGGAGTTCGCCGGTGCCCGTCTGCCGGATTACATGGTCCCGGCGACGGTCGTACCCCTGGAGGCGTTGCCGCTGACCGCCAACGGCAAGCTCGACCGGGCCGCGCTGCCCGCGCCGGAGTTCGCCGAGCGGGGGGCGGGCCGAGCCCCGGTCGGTGCGACGGAAGAGCTGCTGTGCACGCTGTTCGGCGAGGTGCTGGGCGTGGAGCGGGTGGGGGCCGACGACAGTTTCTTCGGGCTGGGCGGCGACTCGATCATGTCGATGCTGCTGGTGTCGAACGCCCGTCGTGCGGGCCTGGTGCTCACGAGCCGTCAGGTATTCGAGCAGCGGACCCCGGAGGGACTGGCGGCTGTAGCAGCCGTGGTCGACGGCCTGGAGTTCCGCGATGAGGTTCCCGGCGTCGGCGAAGTGCCCCTGACTCCGGTGATGCACGAACTGCTGGACCGGGCCGGGCCGGAGGGTGTGGGTCGAGTGGTCCAGTCGAGCGTGCTCGTGACGCCTCCCGATGCCGACTTCGAGATGCTGGCCGGTGCGGTACGAACTGTGATGGACCGTCACGATGTGTTGCGGGCGCGGTTGGAGGTGCGGCCGGACCGGCGACTGGTGGTGTCGGACGCCGTTCCCGCCGACGGGTTCGTACGTCGGGTGGATGTGTCGGCGATGGATGCGCGGTGGCCGGAGCTGCTCGCCGAACAGGTGCGGACGGCGGCCGGACGGCTGGATCCGGCGGCCGGTGTAATGGTTCAGGCGGTGTGGCTCGACGCGGGTCCGGGCCGGCAGGGGCGGCTGTTGGTGGTCGCGAATCACCTGGTGGTGGACACGGTGTCCTGGCAGACGCTGCTGCCTGATATCGCCTACGGCTACAGGGAGTTGGCCGCTGGGCGAGAGCCGGTGCTCGATGCCGTCCCCGTATCGTTCCGGCGCTGGGCGCGCGAGCTGTCGGCGGAGGCTGTCCGCCCCGACCGCGCGGCGGAGCTGCCGGAGTGGTGCGAGCTGTTGGGCGACGCTGACACGTTGCTGACCGATCAGCCCGTGGACCCGAACCGCGACGTCGAGGCGACGGTACGGCGCGTATCGGCGTCGGTGCCCGTCGACGTGACGTCAGCTCTGCTCGCCACCGTCCCGGCAGCGTTCCACGCAGGGGTGGACGACGTACTCCTGACCGCATTGGCGGTAGCGGTACGTGATTGGTCGGACCGCGATCCGGTCGGCGGCTTCCTGGTGGATGTGGAAGGGCATGGGCGGGCGTCGGAGGTGGACCTGTCGGGGACGGTGGGGTGGTTCACCAGTGTCCGGCCGGTGCGGCTCGACGCGGGGCTGGTCGATTTCGCTGAGGTGCGGGTGGGCGGCGCCGCTGCGGGCCGGGTGCTGAAGCTCGTAAAGGAGCAGGTCAGGGCGGTTCCTGGGGACGGGCGGGGGTATGGCTTGCTGCGCCGCCTCAACGCGGAGACCGCGCCTGTACTGGCCGACCTGCCGTCGGCGCAGATCGGGTTCAACTACCTGGGCCGGGTCCCTGCCGCTCAGACCGAGGCGTCGGGACCGGTGGGCGACTGGACCGTGACCGGCGAGACCGACCCGGGAAGGTTCGGACCCGGCGAGGCCGCGGACGGACAGGGCTCGGACGGACAGGGCTTGGAGGGTCAGGATCCGGACGGACAGGATCCGGCCGGGGAACTGCCCGTCATGCACGCCTTGGAGATTCTGGGTATGGTGCGCGACCCAGCCGGAGGTGGCGGCCCCGAACTGGCGCTCACCCTCTCCTGGCCGGAGCGGTTGCTGAACGAGGAGGCGGCGCGGGCGCTTCTGGACGGCTGGGCGGCGGTGCTGACCGGCCTGGCCGCGCACGTCACGGGCCCTGCGACCTCCATGGGTTCCGTGGCCACAGCGGGTTCCGTGGCCACCGCGGGTTCGACCGTCGGCGGTTTCTCGCCCTCCGACTTCCCCCTTGTCGACCTGTCGCAGGAGGGCGTGGAGGAGCTGGAGGCCGCGGTGCCCGGGCTGGTGGACGTATGGCCGCTGTCGCCGTTGCAGGAAGGGCTGCTGTTCCACTCCGCCTTCGACGACGCCGGGACGGATGTGTACGGAGGGCAGCGGGCGCTGGCCCTGGAGGGCCCGCTGGACGTCGCGCGCCTGCGGGCCTCCTGGGAGGCCGTGTTCACACGGCATCAGGGCCTGCGTGCGAGCTTCCATCAACTGGCCTCGGGCGAGGCGGTGCAAGCCGTCGCGCACGAGGTGACGCTGCCGTGGCACGAGGCCGACCTGTCGGGGCTGCCCGAGGCAGAGGCGTCGGCGGCGATGGCGCGGCTTGCGGAGAGCGAGCTGGCGGAGCGCTTCGATGTGACGGCGGCTCCGTTGCTGCGGCTGCTGCTGGTCCGGATGCGGGAGGACCACCACCTCCTCGTGATGACAACCCATCACATCATTCTGGACGGCTGGTCGTTGTCGACGATGCTCAATGACCTGACGGAGGCGTACGCGGCGGGCGGCGACCGCAACGCACTGCCGCGGGCGCTCTCCTACCGCGAGTACCTGGCATGGCTGGGCCGGCAGGACGTGGAGGCGACGCGGGCCGCGTGGCGGGCGGAGCTGGCGGGGGCGGACGAGCCGACGCGCGTGGCGCCCGCGGACGCGGTACGGGCGC
>NZ_JBHVHQ010000406.1:0-7446 GCF_042800135.1 Streptomyces sp. NPDC057654
CGGCGGCGGCGGCCTCCTCCAGCTCGCGCTCCAGGCCCGGGATCTCGCCGTAGAGCAGCTTGGAGGCGGCGTCGAAGTCGCCGTCGCGCTGGGCGCGCTCGGCCTGGCCGCGCAGCTCGTCGAGCTTCTCCTTCAGCTCTCCGACGCGGTTGAGGGACTGCTTCTCCTTCTCCCAGCGGGCGGTGAGGCCGCGCAGCTCCTCCTCCTTGTCGGCGAGGTCGCGGCGGAGCTTGTCCAGGCGCTGCTTGGAGGCGGGGTCGGACTCGTTCTTGAGGGCCAGCTCCTCCATCTTGAGCCGGTCCACGGAGCGCTGGAGCTCGTCGATCTCGACGGGCGAGGAGTCGATCTCCATGCGGAGCCGGGAGGCGGCCTCGTCGACGAGGTCGATGGCCTTGTCCGGGAGGAAGCGGGAGGTGATGTAGCGGTCGGAGAGGGTGGCGGCGGCGACCAGGGCGGAGTCGGCAATCTGCACCTTGTGGTGCGCCTCGTAGCGGCCCTTGAGGCCGCGGAGGATAGCGATGGAGTCCTCGACGCTGGGCTCGGCGACCAGCACCTGCTGGAAGCGGCGCTCCAGGGCGGGGTCCTTCTCGATCCGCTCGCGGTACTCGTCCAGGGTGGTGGCGCCGACCATCCGCAGCTCGCCGCGGGCGAGCATGGGCTTGAGCATGTTGCCCGCGTCCATGGCGGAGTCGCCGCCGGCGCCCGCGCCGACGACGGTGTGCAGCTCGTCGATGAAGGTGATGATCTGGCCGTCGCTGGACTTGATCTCCGCGAGGACGGTCTTGAGCCGCTCCTCGAACTCACCGCGGTACTTGGCGCCGGCGACCATCGCGCCGAGGTCGAGCGAGACGAGCCGCTTGTTCTTCAGCGACTCGGGGACGTCGCCCTTCACTATCCGCTGCGCGAGCCCCTCGACGACGGCGGTCTTGCCGACGCCGGGCTCGCCGATGAGGACGGGGTTGTTCTTGGTGCGCCGGGAGAGCACCTGCACGACGCGGCGGATCTCCTGGTCCCGGCCGATGACCGGGTCGAGCTTGCCCTCGCGGGCGGCGGCCGTGAAGTCCGTGCCGAACTTCTCCAGCGCCTTGTACGTGCCCTCCGGGTCCGGATTGGTCACCCGCTGCCCGCCCCTCGCGGTCTCGAACGCGTCCAGCAGCTTCTTGGCGGAGGCGCCCTGCTGGTCCAGCAGCTCCCCGGTCTGCCCGCCCTTGGCGGCGAGCCCGATGAGCAGGTGCTCGGTGGAGATGTACGCGTCGCCCAGCTCCTTCGCCCGCTGCGAGGCGTCGGCGATGGCGGCCAGCAGGTCCCGGTTGGGCTGCGGCGGCGCGACGGTGGAGCCCTGCACGCTCGGCAGCGCCGCCAGCTGCCGGTCGGCCCCGGTCCGCAGCACCACGGCGTCGGCCTCGACGGCGGCCAGCAGATCCAGGATGTTCTCGTTCTCCTGGCCCGCCAGAAGCGCGATGAGCAGATGCGCCGGCGTCATATCCGCATGCCCCGCGGACACGGCCCGGTCATTCGCGGCGCTCAGCGCCTCCCGGCTCTTGTTCGTCAGCTCGGCTTCCACGTCGGCGTACTCCTCCTCGTGCTCGGCTCATGCATACCGTCCTGCCCTGCCTACTACAGCATGCAGTAAGTTGAGTCTATTCCACTCAACCCCAAGATTGGCCATCCTCCCGAACAGATCTACGTCTCTTACGAGTGAACCGGCCCACAGATCCCCCCGCCACCGCTGGCCGCGGGCGACACCGCGCTTGCGCGCGGGGGCGCGGGGTTTGGCCGCGCCCCGGGATGCCGCCCGCATACCCTTCCCCCATGGCCCACGACCTCAGCGCCCCCGCCCCCGAGTACCTCGACTTCTGGCGGGAACGCCATGTCTGCACCCTCACCACCCCGCGCCCGGACGGCGGACCGCACGTGGTGCCCGTGTGCGTGACGTACGACCACGAGGCCGGGATCGCGCGGATCATCACGCGCGGGGGGAGCGCCAAGGCCGTCAATGTGCGGGCGGCGGGGCCGGAGGGGGCCATGGTCGCGGTGTGTCAGTTCGAGGGGAAGCGGTGGGCGACACTGGAGGGGGTGGCGGTGGTGCGTACGGAGCCCGAGCGGGTCGCGGACGCCGTCGCCCGGCACAGCGAGCGGTACGACCGTACGCCCGCCCCCAACCCCGAGCGCGTCGTCATCGAGATCACCGTGACCAGGGCGCTCGGGCGGGTCTGAGCGTACGTACGACGATGGGGCCGAGGAGAATCTCCTCGGCCCCATCGTCATCGGCACGTCACTCCGGGCGCTTCGGCCGCCAGACCACGAGTGCGCTGGTCTGCTGCACGTCCTGGTACGGGACCAGGTCGCGCCGGTACGAGGCGTGCACCTGCGCCTCGCGCTGCCGCATCGCCGCGGCCGCGCCGTCCACCGCCTGCGAGAGCTCGGCGACGCGCGCCTGGAGCGCGGCCACCTGGTTCTCCAGCTCGATGATCCGCTTGATCCCCGCCAGGTTGATGCCCTCGTCCTGGCTCAGCTGCTGCACCGTGCGCAGCAGCTCGATGTCGCGCGCCGAATAGCGCCGCCCCCGGCCGGGCGTGCGGTCCGGGGAGACCAGGCCGAGCCGGTCGTACTGACGGAGCGTCTGCGGATGCAGACCGGACAGCTGCGCCGCCACCGAGATCACGTACACCGGCGACTCTTCGGTCAACTGATAAGGATTCGACATAGGAGTGCGCCGGCTGCGCCCGCCTCGGCCGTCCATCTCAAGCTCCCTTCGCGGCCTGGAACAGCTCTGCCCGCGGGTCGTCGCCCGCGGTCGCCTCGCGATAGGACTCCAGCGTGTCCCGCGCCTTGTCGTCAAGGTGCTGCGGCACGGTGACCTCCACGGTGACCAGCAGGTCCCCGCGGGTGCCGTCCTTGCGCACCGCGCCCTTGCCGCGGGCGCGCATCGTACGGCCGTTGGGCGTGCCCGCCGGGATCTTCAGGGTGACGGCCGGGCCCCCGAGCGTGGGGACCTTCACCTCGCCGCCGAGCGCCGCCTCCGGGAAGGTGACCGGCACGGTGACGGTGAGGTTGTCGCCCTTGCGCCCGAAGACGGGGTGCGCGTCGACGTGCACGACGACGTACAGATCGCCGTTCGGCCCGCCGCGCTCCCCCGGCGCGCCCTTGCCGCGCAGCCGGATGCGCTGCCCGTCCGAGACGCCCGCGGGGATGCGGACCTGCATCGTGCGCGAGGACGTGGCACGGCCGCTGCCCTTGCAGACGTCGCAGGGGTTCTCGGGGATCAGCCCGCGCCCCTTGCAGTCCGGGCACGGGTCGGTGAGCGAGAAGCCGCCGCCCGAGCCGCGGGAGACCTGGCCGGTGCCCACGCACGTCGGGCAGACGCGCGGGGTGCCGTTCTTGTCGCCCGTGCCGGCGCACGCCTTGCACGCCGCGGACGACGACATCCGCAGCGGGACCGTGGCCCCGTCGACGGCCTCGGTGAAGCTGAGCGTCACCTCGGACTCGATGTCCTGGCCGCGGCGCGGCTGTGTGCGCGTGCCCGTACCGGCGCCGCGGTTGAACAGGCCGCCGAACACGTCCCCGAGGCCGCCGCCGAAGCCGCCGGCCCCGCCGCCGCCCTGCGGCCCGCCCTGGGCGCCCCCGAAGAGGTCGCCCAGATCGAAGTTGAACGATCCGCCGCCGCCCTGGCCGCCGGGCCCGGCCCGGAAGCCGCCGTTGCCGAAGAGGGTGCGCGCCTCGTCGTACTCCTTGCGGCGCTTGGGGTCCGCCAGGACGTCGTTCGCCTCGGAGATCTCCTTGAAGCGGTCCTCCGCCTTGGCGTCGCCCTTGTTGGCGTCCGGGTGGTACTCGCGGGCGAGCTTCCGGTACGCCTTCTTGATCTCTGCTTCGGTGGCGTCCTTCGGGACGCCGAGGACCTTGTAATAGTCCTTCTCGACGAAGTCCTTGGTGCTCATCCCCGACGTCCCTCCTCCCGGCCGCTGTCCTCTTGCCGCACGTCAGCCCTCTTTCGGGCCACCGCTCTCCTCATCAGCGCCATCCGCGTCGGCCGAGCCCTCATCGGACTTGGCCTGCGCGCCGGGCTGCGGTTCGGCGACCGCGACCCTGGCCGGGCGGATCGTACGCTCTCCGATCCGGTACCCGGGCTGGAGGATCGACACGCACGTGGTCTCGGTGACATCGGGCGCGTAACTGTGCATCAGGGCCTCGTGCACCAGCGGGTCGAAGGGCTCGCCCTCCTTGCCGAACTGCTGGAGACCCAGCTTGGCCGCCACCGTCTCCAGCGACTCGGCGACGGACTTGAAGCCGCCGACCAGCTCGCCGTGGTCCCGGGCCCGGCCGATGTCGTCGAGCACGGGGAGCAGCTCGGCCAGGAGGTTCGCCGTGGCGATCTCCTTGACGGCGGCCCGGTCCCGCTCCACGCGACGACGGTAGTTCTGGTACTCCGCCTGAAGCCGCTGGAGGTCCGCGGTGCGCTCGTTGAGCGCCGTACGGGCCTGGTCCAGCTGCGCGGTCAGAGCGATGTCCTGCGGTGCGTCCCCGGCCGGGGCCGCCGAGTCCGCCTTGTCGGCGGACCCGGCGCCCTGCGCCGCGTCGTCAGGGGCTGCGGCGTCGGAGGGAACGTCGGACTTCTCGTCGAAGCCCGGGGTCTCCTCCGTCACGCCGCACCGTCCTTCTTGGGCTTCTCGTCGTCGACGATCTCGGCGTCCACGACGTCGTCCTCGGCCTTGGCCTGCTGCTCGCCGCCGGGGACAGCGCCCTCGGCGCCCGCGGCTCCGGCCGCACCCGCGCCCTCGGCGCCCGCGTACATGGCCTGGCCCAGCTTCTGGCTGACCGCGGCGACCTTCTCGGTCGACTCGCGGATCGCGGCCGAGTCCTCGCCCTTGAGCTTCTCCTTCAGGTCGGCCACGGCGGTCTCGACCTCGGTCTTGACGTCGCCCGGGACCTTGTCCTCGTTGTCCTTGAGGAACTTCTCCGTCTGGTAGACGAGCTGCTCGCCCTGGTTACGGGACTCGGCGGCCTCGCGGCGCTTGTGGTCCTCCTCCGCGTACTGCTCGGCCTCCTGGCGCATGCGGTCGACCTCGTCCTTGGGCAGCGAGGAGCCGCCCGTGACGGTCATCCGCTGCTCCTTGCCCGTGCCGAGGTCCTTCGCGGCCACGTGCATGATTCCGTTGGCGTCGATGTCGAAGGTGACCTCGACCTGCGGGACGCCGCGGGGGGCCGGCGGCAGACCGGTCAGCTCGAACATCCCGAGCTTCTTGTTGTACGCCGCGATCTCGCGCTCGCCCTGGTAGACCTGGATCTGCACGGACGGCTGGTTGTCCTCGGCCGTCGTGAAGATCTCGGACCGCTTGGTCGGGATCGTGGTGTTGCGCTCGATGAGCTTGGTCATGATGCCGCCCTTGGTCTCGATGCCCAGCGACAGCGGGGTGACATCGAGCAGCAGGACGTCCTTGACCTCGCCCTTGAGGACACCGGCCTGGAGGGCGGCGCCGATGGCGACGACCTCGTCCGGGTTGACGCCCTTGTTGGCGTCCTGGCCGCCGGTCAGCTCCTTGACGAGCTCCGCGACGGCGGGCATACGGGTCGAGCCGCCGACGAGGACGACGTGGTCGATCTCGGACAGCGAGATGCCGGCGTCCTTGATGACGTTGTGGAACGGCGTCTTGCAGCGCTCCAGGAGGTCCGCGGTGAGCTGCTGGAACTGCGAGCGGGTGAGCTTCTCGTCCAGGTGCAGCGGGCCCTCGGCGGACGCCGTGATGTACGGGAGGTTGATCGTCGTCTCGGTGGACGAGGACAGCTCGATCTTCGCCTTCTCAGCGGCCTCGCGGAGGCGCTGGAGGGCCATCTTGTCCTTGGACAGGTCGACGCCGTGACCGTTCTGGAACTGCTTGACCAGGTAGTCCACGACGCGCTGGTCCCAGTCGTCGCCGCCGAGGTGGTTGTCGCCGTTCGTGGCCTTGACCTCCACCACGCCGTCGCCGATCTCAAGGAGCGAGACGTCGAAGGTGCCGCCGCCGAGGTCGAAGACCAGAATGGTCTGGTCGTCCTTCTCCAGCCCGTAGGCGAGGGCGGCCGCGGTCGGCTCGTTGACAATACGCAGGACGTTGAGACCCGCGATCTCGCCGGCCTCCTTGGTGGCCTGGCGCTCGGAGTCGTTGAAGTACGCCGGGACGGTGATGACCGCGTCGACGACCTTCTCGCCGAGGTACGCCTCGGCGTCGCGCTTCAACTTCTGCAGGATGAAGGCGCTCATCTGCTGCGGGTTGAAGTCCTTGCCGTCGATGGCGATCTTCCAGTCGGTGCCCATGTGGCGCTTGACCGACCGGATGGTCCTGTCGACGTTGGTGACAGCCTGGCGCTTGGCGACCTCGCCGACGAGCACCTCGCCGTTCTTGGCGAAGGCGACGACGGACGGCGTGGTCCTGGCGCCCTCGGCGTTGGTGATGACGGTGGGCTCACCGCCTTCGAGAACACTGACGACGGAGTTCGTCGTACCCAGGTCGATGCCGACCGCACGTGCCATTTCGATCCTCCAGCTGACTTGAGTGGAACAGGCTCAAGAGTGCAACACCGATTCAAACCTGTCAACAGACCTGAGTCTGGCTCGCTCAACTTTTATACGGGCCTTATAGTCAGCGCGGGCGGCTCGGCAGCGAGCGGCGGCCCCCAAGCGCCCTTCGGGCGCCGGGCGGAGCCCCCGCGGAGCCCCCGCGGAGCCACGGGAAGGGTCCACTGGGCGACACAGATCACCGGCCGGGCGGCTTCATGGTGCCGCCGATACTGGGTAACCTCAGCGCAGACCTAAAAAGTTACTGCTTAGTAATCCCGGTAGCCCCCGGTAGTCCCCGGTAATCACCAGTAGTCGCCGGTAGTCGCCGGAAGTACCAGGCAATCCCCAGTAGTCCCCCGCTCTCGCAGGCCCGAGGAGCCATCCCATGCAACTCGCCGCGATCATCGTGTCGCTGGTCCTCATCGTGGTGGGCGTCGCGCTGTTCGGCCGTGCCATCGCGCAGATCTACCGCTTCGTGAGGCTCGGCCAACCCGTACCCGCCGGCTCCCGGACCGACGATCCCAAGCAGCGCACCCTCACCGTGGCCAAGGAGTTCCTCGGCCACACCCGCATGAACCGCTGGGGCGTCGTCGGCGTGGCGCACTGGTTCGTCGCGGTGGGCTTCTTCTCGCTGCTCCTGACGATCGTCAACGCCATCGGCCAGCTCTTCAAGGCCGACTGGATCCTGCCGGTGATCGGCGACTGGGCCCCGTACAACGTCTTCGTCGAGTTCCTCGGCCTGATGACGACGCTCGGCATCCTGACCCTGATCGTCATCCGGCAGCTGAGCCGCCCCGGCGGCGCGGGCCGCAAGTCCCGCTTCGCGGGCTCCAACTTCGGCCAGGCGTACTTCGTCGAGGCCGTCATCCTCATCGTCGGCGTCTGCATCCTGACGCTGCACGCCCTGGAGG
>NZ_JBHVHQ010000407.1:0-7427 GCF_042800135.1 Streptomyces sp. NPDC057654
TCGTCGTGCATGGACAGCACGACGACGCGCAGCTCCGGCTGGTGCCGGAGCAGCCCGCGGACAGTGGCGGCGGGGTCCTCGTTGCGCGGCATCTCGATGTCGAGGAGCACGGCGTCGGGCCGGTGCAGGGCGGCCAGCCGCAGCACCTCCTCCCCGTCGCCGGCCTCGCCGCAGACCTCGAAGTCGGCCTCTGCGCGCAGCAGATCGCACAGCGCCTCGCGTAACAGCACGTGGTCGTCGGCGACGAGGATGCGGATCGGCCGGGCGACGGCTGCGGGCGGCTCAGGCGTGGTCATGGCGATCGCTCCGTTCTCGGACGGCGGTGCGGGCGGTAGTGCGGGCGGGGGCAGGCACGGGGATCCGTACGGACACGGTGGTGCCCTCGCCGGGCGCGGTGGCGACCTCGGCCGACCCGCCCAGCGCCTGGGCGCGTTCGGCCATGGCGAGCAGCCCGTTGGTCCGGCCGCCCGCGAGCGTGGCGGCGAGGTCGAACCCCCGGCCGTCGTCGGCGACGCTGGCGTGGGCCGCGTACGGGGTGAGCCGCAGGACGGCCGTGACCCGCCGGGCGTGCGCGTGGGCGAGCGCGTTGCGCAGCGACTCCCGGACGATGACGAAGAGTTCGTCGACGGTGGCGGGCGGCAGCCGTGTGGTGTCGCCGAGCACTTGGACGCGTACGTGCGCGTCGAGCGGGCCCGGGATACGCATGGACCGTACGAAGGAGCGCAGGGCGGACTCCAGTGAACTGCCGGAGAGGGCCGGCCCGACGGCGGGGGCAGGCCCGATGGCGGGGGCAGGGCCTGCGGCGGAGTCGACCATAGGGGCCGGACCCGGACCCCGTAGGCCGCTGGCGAGCGCCCGGGTGGCGGTGAGGGTGCTCTGCAAGGCGGTCCGGGCCGCGTCCAGGCGCCGGGCGGGCCGTTCGCCCATCGGCGCGGAGTCTGCCTCCAGCAGTTCCAGCTGACGCAGGGCCAGGCACAGGCCGCTGCCGATGCGGTCGTGCACTTCGCGTGCCAGGGTGCGCCGGTCTCGCGTGTGGGGACTGTCGTCTACGTACAGCATCGCAGCTCCTACCTTCGCCTTCGGTAAGGCCACCGCACGGCCACCGCTGCGGCGGTCATGTCCCCGACGGTAGACCGGAGTTCAGTAACAATCAAACTGCCCGGTTTGTTTTTAACGGGTGTTTGCAGTCGGATGGGGGGCCGGAGCGGCTACCGGCAAGGGCTTGTTTCCCACCCTTACCTTCCGCCCTACGGCCAAAAAGAAACCTCATAGTCGGTTTGTTTATTGCTAAGGTTCGCTGCACGGGGCCGACGTCAGGAGAAGAGATGGTGCAGCAGGAACGGGCGGCGCGCACTCGGGAGGCGCTGCTCCGGGCGGCCGCGGAGACCTTCGACCGAGAGGGGTTCATACCGTCGGCGCTCACCGGGATCAGCGACCGGGCGGGGGTCAGCAAGGGCGCGCTGCACTTCCACTTCACCAACAAGGCCGGCCTGGCCAAGGCGGTGGAGAAGGAGGCCGCGACGGTCCTGCGGGCCATCACCGGCAAGGCCCTGACCGGCGCGCCGCCCACGCTCCAGCGCCTGGTCGACGCCACCTACGCGCTCGCCGCACTGCTCCGCGAGGACGTGGTCGTACGGGCGGGATTCCGCCTGTGCTGCGAACGGACCCGGCCCCCGGCCGAGGGTCCGTACGCGCAGTGGGAGCGGTTCGTCGCCCGGATGCTCGAACGCGCCTACGCGGAGGGCTCCCTGGCGCACACGGTCAGCGCCCGCGAGGCGGGCCAGGCGATCGTGGCGGCCACCACCGGCTTCGAACTCCTCGGCCGGTACGACCGCAGATGGCTCTCGGCCCCGTCCCTCACGGCGTTCTGGTCACTGCTCCTGCCTCGCCTCGCCACGGACCGCGGGCAGGTCACGGAGGCGGCGGCCGCTCTCTAGGCTGCGGCGGGGAAGAGCAGGGGAAGAGCAGGGGAAGACAGGGGGAGAAGATGCAGGCAACTCGTACCAGGGCAGGCCGAACAGTTCTCATCACCGGCGCGAACGGCTTCATAGGCGGCCGGGTGGCGGAGTCGGCCATGGCGGTGCCGGACCTGCGCGTACGCCTGCTGACAAGACGCCCACCGGAAACCCGCGACTGCCGGTCCGAACACTGGCGAGCCGACCTGGCGGACAGAACCACGCTGCGCGGCTGCTGCGAGGGCGTCGACACGCTGATCCACTGCGCGTCGCGGATCGGGGCCGGTGAGGCGGAGAGCCGACAGGTCAACGCCCGGGGCACGGAGGCGCTGGTGGAGGAGGCGGTACGGGCGGGCGTAGGGCGCATCGTCTGCCTGAGCACGGCGGCGGTGCACGGCCGCGGCCCGTTCTCGCAGGCGGACAGCGCGCGCCTGCCCATCGCCCCGGCCTCGGCCACCAGCCGCAGCCGCGCCGCCGCCGAACGCGCCGTCCTCGCCGCCGGCGGCACCGTGCTGCGCCCGCACCTCGTGTACGGGGCGGGGGACCGCTGGGTCGTGCCCGCCCTGCTGAGCCTGTACGCGGCGCTCCGCGCCGGGGTGGCCGGCGGCCGCGTGCGGCAGTCCGCCATCCACGCCGACGCCCTGGCCGCGGCCCTCCTCGCCACGGCCCTGGCCCCGCACCCGCTCCCGGGCGCGTACGCGGTCAACCACCCCGACCCGGTCTCCGGCGCGGCCCTGACCGCCGCCCTCACCACCCACCTGGGCCTGCCCCGCCCCCGCACGGACCTCACCTACGAACAGGCCCGAACCCGCCTGGCCCACTCCCCGGAGGACCTCCACGCCCTGTCCGTCTTCGGCGTGGACCACTGGTTCGACAGCACCCGGATCTGGCACGACCTGTCCCTCCCCCCAGGCCCCCCTTTCCCCGAAGCCTTCGCCGCCACGGCCCCTTGGTACCGCACCCACCTGGGCCTGCCCGAAACCACGACAACGCCCGCTTGACACCAAGGACGTGCAACGGTGCGCGGTACTTCAGCCGCTGTCAGACGTTCGCCGCGCAGACAAACCCCAGCGGACGCAGCCCCTCAGCCCGGCAGAGGCTGTCGGAGGCACCACCGACCTCCGTCTGCAGAAGTTGGTACGAGGCGCCGTTCGCCTGCGACCAACGCATGGCTGCGCGCCACAGGGCCCGACCGTGCCCGCAGCCCCGTTGCTCCGGCAGGACGCCGAAGTACTGGGGGAGCAGGTGGGCCGCGCCGCGCGAGTCGGACATGACTTCTATCGGGCCGATGGCGCCCACGACGCGCCCGTCGTCAACGGCGACTAGGACGGGGCCAAGCCCGTCGGCCTCCACGCGACGGTGAAGAATAGTGAATCCCTCGTCGGCGAGCAGCCCGGCGAACCACGGGAACGTGGCTCGCACCGACACCGGGCAGTCGGTGAGGAGGCGCACTGCTTTTTGCGGCGGCATGGGGTGTTCGGGTCCGAACTCTCGGAGTTGGACGCGGGTCACCCGGCTGCCCGAGGGCGGCTGCGCGCCGGGGCCGACGAACGAGACGACGCGACCGGCCGCCGCGCCGTGCGTGACGCAGAGCTTCATGGCGAGTTCGGCGGCGGTGTCGTGGCCATCGGGCGGGGAGCCGTAGAGATGGACGCTCACCACACCCGCGCCACGCTGAGACAGGGGCGGCCGCAGGGTCTCGCACGGCCCGTGGACGATGTCCTCGACGAGCACGCTCTCACCCTTGACGTCGGACCAACGGCGGCCCTTGTCGTACGGGAGGAAGGCCCCCGTGGGGGCGCTGTCGACGACGTCGGCGAACATTCCGGGCCCGAGAGCATCGGGGTGCACGGGGCCGATCGTCCGGACGTACGGGACAGTGATCTCGGGGCGTAGCCAGTCCCACCGGAATCGCATGGCGGCACACTACGCGTCTGCCTCACAAGGCTCAGGCCCCGATGCCGATACGCCGGGGCCTGAGCGGAAGTGACCGTTCGGGGCCTAGCGCGGATTGTCGTCACCCGCGTTGCACGGGCACATTGCGCTGTTCATGACCTCGTCGAGCCGGGGCACCGGCGTGATCGTGGCGACCGGAGCCGCCGCGGCCGGAGCGGGACGTGTCGCGTATGGCGGAGGCTTGGTGGGGCGGGTCGGGGAGATGGTGACGGTTACGGCTGCCATGTGGCTTCACCCTGTTTTCTTCATCCCGTGCTGACAGTAGGTTTCCTTCCGCGCCCCCGCTTCCTGGTAGTGCTTGGCGAGCGGGCGGCAGACCACGCACTGGCGCGCGAGCGTGCAGCCCGAGCAGCCACCGGTGCGAAGCATGAGGCGGTCGGCGACCGAGCCGAGCCGTGCTCTTCCTTCGGGGCCTTCCGCGATCACCTCATACAGTCAGTGCGATTCGTGAGGCTCCGTGATCTCTGCATGCGCAGCCTGAAAGGGGCGGATGTTTCCCGCCGGCGCATGCTGCCCGAGTAGGGCGAGCCGGAGGCTGACTACATGTGAATACGGCCTGGGGGATGAGCGAGCGCTCTCCTGCTCGTGCAGCATGACCCGCTTCCATGCCTGCGCCCAGCGTTCCGATTCGATTGGTTGGACACGGCATGCGACCAGGAAGGCAGCAAGGACGGGTGCACTGGGCATCCGCTGCCCTAGGAGCACCTCATTCAACGTGGTGGGGGCGAGCGACCGTCCTGGCGATCGGCGTTGCAGCAGCGCCAGTGATGGTTGCCCCACACTGACACGGAGAGCCCGCATGGCACGGATCAAACCGGCTGGTGTCGAGATCAGATCAGGGTCGTAGCTGACGAGCCCTTCGATTGGTTGCCCCCTGTGTGCTCGCCGCCGCTGGGCAAGACCCCCCAATACGTCGATGCACTCCTCGTGACTCCCGTCGCACAGCAGGGCCATAGCAAAGACCAGTCCAGCTGGAGGAGCTGTTCGCCCTGATAGTGCACGCGACACGGTCGACTCCGACAAACCCAGCACTGCAGCAATGTCGCAATTCCTCATGCCGGAGTGATCGCGCAATTTCCTAAGCCAGCTGGCTGCCTCAACGACAGGACCTCCATGTTGCGGTAAGGGGTTCTCAGGGCGCGCCATTACCGCTCATCTCCACTCCGGTCTGTCATGCGGTGCCATGGCGACTGTGCCAGGGCAGAGGCCAGCGTCACCACCGATGTCAGGAATTTCATAGCCGTTTCCGTAGGCGCGCACGGCGATGACGCGATGACGATGATCACCGTGATCACGATGATGGCCGAGGGAAACCATCGCTCGCTCTCCGGGAAGATCGGCGGGACGTATGCAAGTAACACCTTGGCTCCTCTCACTTCGGGCGGCGCGGGCCGCCTCAGCGGGTGCCACCGATGATGCGTCGCGACGAAGTGCGGAAGCGAATGCCAGTGTGGGTTCTTGCACGCTTGTGCGTGCAATCTTGATGCAAGAACATCTGGCCGCCGCAGTCCGCTTGGCCTGCAGCGTTGGCAATAGTTCTTGCAAGTTCATACGACTCTCTCCGCCTTCTGCGGGCACAGAAGCGGCCACGCCGGGTGCCCTCAACCGCCGTTGGTGGTGTGGTGCCTCGTGAACGCCTGCGTGCGAGCGTTACCAGCCACGATTCGCCTGGAATTGGTTTTCTCGGGGGCGGCGTCTCGCCTGGGGCAGTGTCGAGCGGCCGCTGCTGGGACAGTTGACACGCAGGGACTGAAGTGTCTGATAGTTCCGGGCTGGGCAAGGTGCTCCGTCCTATGCTCGCGTGCATGTATGGGTGGAGCGCGATGTCGGCCGTGGGCTTACAAGGCATGAGAACGCTGGCTGCCGCAAGGGTGGCGCTTGTAACCGTTACTACCACTGCGGCTGGTCGGGCATCGGTTGTTGAAGGCCACCTTGCGTGCGGCGGAGGCCACGCAGTGAGGCGGGGGAGCTCAGGCAGAGTCGACGTACCGTCCGGCGTCGGGGCTGTCTGGGCCGGGGTGAATGCTGCTCACGTTCGACGGTGCAGAGTTCGGTGCTCTACTCGCGGGGAACTCGCCCTACCTTCCGGACATTTTGACGCACTTTCAGCCAGGACAGCCGATTCAATGAGGCCGCAGAGTAGTTTATCGCTGTTGCCAAGGTGGAGCTGCACAGCCGGGGTACCTCGCATGGGAATCCGCAGCGTCCAGTCCGAACTCATCTGACGCAGATCGACAAGGATCGAAGCCGTCGAACCTTCGGGTTTTAGTGGGCTCAGTCGTTGGCTGCACTATCTGGTTTTGGGCCTGGGTGGCTGTCCAGAATGTGTGCTCCTTGTCGCTGCCCGAGGGCGGGTGATGTGGATGTGATGGGAGCGGAGCGCAGGGGTGACCTGACAGGCGCGCACGCTGATGATGGCGAATGTCTTGGGCGAGCCTGCGACGTCCGCGCGCGGGTAAGGACTTCGACCGGTCAATCCGCCTGTAATGGGCTCTGCCATGCCCCGATGGATCCGCATGCACGGGCCGAGGCACGACCGACCGCAGTGCGTTGTTTTGGTGTGCGGTCAGGGGGTGGCGCGGCGCGGGGCCCTGACCATGCGGAGCACTGCGTGAACCCGTGGCCCGGCGAAGAAGACACAACGTGGGCTGCCGTCGAGGCTGTCCTCGGCGGTGTGCCCCCGTTGTGCCCCGTGAAGTCCGCCTAGCCGCATCTATGCGGGTCAGGCCAGTTGATCAGCGGTAGTTCACGAACTGGATCGCGAAGTCCAGGTCCTTGCCCTTGAGCAACTGCTGGATGGACTGGAGGTCGTCCCTGCTCTTCGAGGACACCCGCAGCTCGTCGCCCTGCACCTGCGCCTTGACGCCCTTGGGGCCCTCGTCGCGGATGATCTTGGCGACCTTCTTCGCGTTGTCCTGCGAGATCCCCTCCTCGACCGAGGCGAAGATCTTGTACTCCTTGCCGGACGCCTGCGGCTCGCCCGCGTCCAGCGACTTCAGCGAGATGCCCCGCTTGACCAGCTTGGACTGGAAGATGTCGAGGACCGCCTTCACCCGGTCCTCGGAGTTGGCGCGCATCTCGATCTTCTCGCCGGACCAGTCGATCGAAGCGCCGACGCCCTTGAAGTCGTAACGCTGCGAGATCTCCTTCGCCGCCTGGTTGAGGGCGTTGTCGACCTCCTGCCGCTCGACCTTCGAGACGATGTCGAAACTGGAGTCGGCCATATTGAGTTGGCTCCTCGTACGTAGATCCATCAGGGGGTACGGCCCACGGACCGCCCTGCCAGCCTAGCCACCCCCGCCCGATCCGGCGGCGTCGAATCGAGTGGCGGACCACCCCTGGTCATCGGGTATGGTTTACGTCGTTGCCACAGAGCGCTGCGAACCAGCGGTCGCGGGCAGCGAACCCTTGGCGGTGTGCCCGAGTGGCCAAAGGGAGCAGACTGTAAATCTGCCGGCTCAGCCTACCCAGGTTCGAACCCTGGCGCCGCCACGGTCAAAGGAGAGGCCCCTGATC
>NZ_JBHVHQ010000408.1:0-7423 GCF_042800135.1 Streptomyces sp. NPDC057654
GACGGCCGCCGAGCGCTGTCGCTACCCGATCGCCGGGCAGCGGATGGGCAGTGTTCGGGCCATGATCGGGCGCTGTTCGGGCAATGGTTGGGCCATGGCGGGCAAACCCGTCGATGACGAATCATCGTGGAGGGCGTGACACTATGTGGTCATGCCCTCTGCTCTGACCGATCTTTACCGATACCCGATCGTGCAGGCCCCCATGGCGGGCGGCGCTTCCACTCCCGCGTTGGCCGCCGCCGTGAGCGAAGCGGGCGGGCTCGGCTTCCTCGCCGCCGGTTACAAGACGCCGGAGGCGATGTACGAGGAGATCAAGCAGATCCGCAGTCTGACCGACCGGCCCTTCGGCGTGAACCTCTTCATGCCGCAGCCCTCGGTGGCGGACCCGGCGGCGGTCGAGGTCTACCGCGAGCAGCTGGCGGGCGAGGCCGCGTGGTACGAGACGCCGCTCGGCGACACGGACGACGGTACGGACGACGCGTACGAGGCCAAGCTCGCGATTCTCGCGGACGACCCCGTGCCGGCGGTCTCCTTCACGTTCGGCTGCCCTTCGCGCGCGGTCTTCGAGAAGTTCGCGAAGGTCGGCACGGCGACGGTCGTGACCGCGACGTCGGCGGCCGAGGCGCAGGCGGCGCAGTGGTCGGGGGCCGACGCCGTGTGCGTGCAGGGCGTCGAGGCGGGCGGCCACCAGAGCACGCATCGCGACGACCCGCATGCCGACGGCACGGGCGCGGGGTTCGGGCTGCTCGCGCTGATCACCCAGGTCCAGGAGACCGTTCAGATACCGGTGATCGCGGCGGGCGGGCTGATGCGCGGCGCGCAGATCGCCTCGGTGCTGGCCGCGGGCGCGGTGGCGGCCCAGCTCGGGACGGCCTTCATGGTCTGTCCGGAGTCCGGGGCGCACACGCTGCACAAGCGGGCGCTGACGGACCCCGTGTTCGTACGGACAGAGCTCACCCGCGCCTTCTCGGGCCGTCCGGCGCGCGGCCTGGTGAACCGCTTCATGCGCGAGCACGGCCCGTACGCGCCGGCGGCCTATCCGCAGGTCCACTTCCTCACGTCGGGGCTGCGCAAGGCGGCGGCGAAGGCGGGCGACCCGCAGGGCATGGCGCTGTGGGCGGGCCAGGGGCACCGCTTGGCGCGGGAACTGCCGGCGGGCCAGCTCGTGGAGGTGCTGGTGGCGGAACTGGAGGCGGCGCGGGGGGCGTTGGCGGAGGGCGCGACGGCGGGGCCGGGCGTCTCCAGCGGTCGGCACGCGTCGCATGGGCCGTCGCACGGGTCGGCGCACGGGGTACGGGCGGCACACAGTTCGCAGGGAGAGGTCGTATGACGGCGCCGGTGTTCCTGGCGGACTCGCTGGCGACCACGGAGGCGGGCTCCGTGGTCGCGCTCACGGGCCCCGAGGGGCGGCACGCGGTCTCGGTCCGTCGCCTGCGGGTGGGCGAGGAGGTCATCCTTACGGATGGCGAGGGCGTGGGCGCGTACGGCACGGTGGCGGCGCTGGAGGGCAAGGACCGCCTGGAGGTGTCCGTGACGGAGGTCCGCACGGAACCGCCCGCGCGGCCCCGCATCACCGTCGTCCAGGCCCTCCCCAAGGGCGACCGCGGGGAACTGGCGGTGGAGACGATGACGGAGACGGGCGTGGACGCCGTCGTCCCGTGGGCGGCGTCGCGCTGCGTCACGCAGTGGAAGGGCGACCGCGGCCTCAAGGCCCTGGGCAAGTGGCGCGCGACGGCCCGCGAGGCGGGGAAGCAGTCGCGCCGCCTGCGATTCCCGGAGGTGTCCGACCTGATGACGACCCGTCAGGTAGCTGCCTTGCTGACGGAAGCCCCCTTCACCGCGGTCCTCCACGAGGAGGGCAGCACCCCCTTGGCCACCACCCCGCTCCCGCGGACCGGCGACATCATTCTCATCGTCGGCCCCGAAGGCGGCGTCTCCCCGGACGAGTTGTCCACTTTCGCCGAAGCAGGCGCGAAACCGTACCGCCTGGGCCCCAGCGTGCTCCGCACCTCCACGGCGGGCACGGCGGCAACGGCCCTGCTGCTGGGGCGGACGGGGCGCTGGGGCTGACGGCCCGCTGCGCGGGGCGGCGGCCCTGCCGGGGCTGACGGCCCGTTTCCGAAACCGTTCCTTTGCTCGGGCATTGCGGTGCTTTGGCCGAGCGGTGGTCTCCCGCTTCCTAGGCTGAAGCTTTGCGCGGGGCAGCGGGGCAGCGGGGCAGCGGGGCAGCGGGCAGGTGACGGGGGAGGCGTGCTGCCCCTCAACGGAGAGCTGTTCCGCCTGCCGCAGTCGTTCGGCAAAGGCGCCGAACTGCTGCGCCGGAATGTGATCAAGCTGGGGCAGGCGTGCCGCCGGGGCAAGGACATGCCATGTGTCGGGGAGCCCATCGATGTCGCCTCCGGCGACATGCTGATGATGCAGACCGACCTCGAATTGCCTGCCGACCTGCCGCTGATTTTCGAGCGGACGCACCTGTCGTCGTATCGGGCGGGAGTCTGTTTCGGCCCGGCGTGGGCCTCGACGCTGGACGAGCGTATCCAGCTCGACGCACAGGGAGTGGTGTTCGCCGCCGCGGACGGAATGCGGCTGGTGTATCCGGTGCCGCGGCCCGGGGAGCCGGTGTTGCCGGTGAAGGGCGCGCGCTGGCCGCTGGAGTGGGACGGGAGACCGGATGGGACCGTGACCATCACCGATCCCGGTACGGGGGTCGTCCGCACCTTCGGGCACTCCCGGCCGACCGCCGAACCGGGCACGGTGGAACTGCCGCTGGAGAGCCGGCACGACCGCAACGGCGCGCGTATGGACGTGGAGCGCACGGCCGAGGGCGTTCCGACGGGGATCCGCCACAGCGGCGGCTACTACCTGGCCGTCGATACGCAGGGGCCGCGGATCACGGCGCTGCGGCTGCTGGACGAGGCGCCGTCGCGCTACGAGCGGCGGGCGGGCGGCGCTACCGGTGCCGGCACCGGTAGCGGCGGCACAGTGGTGGTGCGTTACGGCTATGACGCGGCGGGCAACCTGGCCGAGGTCGTCAACTCCAGCGGCAAGCCGCTGCGTTTCACGTACGACGAGGCCGGGCGGGTCACCTCCTGGACCGACCGGAACGGAACGTCGTTCGGGTACATCTACGACGCCCGGGGCCGGGTGGTGCGCACAGAGGGGAGCGACGGGGTCCTCTCCGGCTCGCTCGCCTACGACGACGAGGCGCACACGACGGTATACACCGACTCGCTGGGCCGCCGAACCGCGTACCGGTACAACGAGGACGGCCAGGTCGTCTCGGAGACCGACCCGCTGGGCCATGTCACCCGCACCGAATGGAACGACCGGGGCGACCTTCGCGCCGCCGTGACGGACCCGCTGGACCGTACGACGCGCTATGCGTACGACGGGTCCGGCAACCTGACCGAGGTGACCCTGCCAGACGGTTCGGCGGGGCGCGCCGCGTACAACGGGCACGGCCGGCCGGTGGAGGTCGTCGACCCGGGCGGTGCGGTGTGGCGGCATGCGTACGACGAGCGCGGCAACCTCACGGCCACGGTCGACCCCATGGGCGCGGAGACGCACTACGCGTACGACGCCGCAGGCCACTTGATCGCGGTGACGGACCCGCTGGGGCACACCCGGCGCGTGACCGTCGACGCGGCAGGACTCCCTGAGGCCGTCACCGACGCCCTCGGCCACACGACCACCGTCCGCCGTGACGCCTTCGGCCGTGTCGTCGAGACGACCGATCCCCTGGGGCACACGACGCGGCTGGGGTGGACGACGGAAGGCAAACCGCGCCGGCGGGAACTGCCGGACGGGTCGCGGGAGACCTGGGAGTGGGACGGGGAGGGCAACCTCCTCACCTACACGGACGCGGCAGGCAACGTCACGCGCCAGACGTCCACGCATTTCGACGTCCCGGCGACCCGTACGGACCCGGACGGCGCGGTGTACGCGTTCGCGTACGACACGGAGCTGCGGCTCACGGAGGTGACGAACCCACAGGGCCTGACCTGGAGCTATGCGTACGACCCGGCGGGCCGCCTGGCGTCGGAGACGGACTTCGACGGCCGGACGCTGGCGTATGAGCATGACGCGGCGGGCGGTCTGACCGCGCGGACGAACGGCGCGGGGGAGGCGCTGCGGTTTACGCGGGACGCGCTGGGGCGGGTGGTGGAGCAGCGTGGCGACGGCGACGAGGTATCGACGTACGCGTATGACGCCGCGGGCGCTCTGGTGGGGGCGGCGAACGCGGATGCGGAACTGGTCATCGAGCGGGACGCGCTGGGCCGAGTGCTGACGGAGTCGGTGAACGGCTGTACGACGAGGTACGCGTACGACGCGCTGGGCCGCCGTATGCGTCGGGTGACGCCGACCGGCTTTTCGTCGGAATGGAAGTACGACGAGGAAGGGCGACCGGCCGAACTTCGTTCGGAAGCAGGGGCGTTGACCTTCGCGCACGACGAGGCGGGGAGGGAAACGGAACGATCCCTGGCGGGAGGGCCGGTCCTGCGCCAGAAATGGGACGAGAACGACCGCCTGACCGCCCAGACAATCCGTGGTACGCAAGCGGACGACCTTCTGCAACACCGCGCCTATGCCTACCGCCCGGACGGCTGCCTCACCGAAATCCGCGAATTGACCTCGGGTACCCGCCGCTTCGACCTGGACCGTATGGGGCGGGTAGCGGGCGTGAACGCGCATGGCTGGACGGAGCGTTACGCCTATGACGGCGCCGGCAATCTGACACGGGCCGAGGCCCCGGCGCACGAGAGCCCCGGAGCGCGGGATTTCGACGGCACCCTGATCCGCACGGCAGGCAGAACAGCCTACGAACACGACGCGCAGGGCCGCCTGACCCGCAAACGCAGCAAACTCCTCAACGGCCGGGTACGGACCTGGACGTACAGGTGGAACGCGGAGGACCGCCTGACGAGCGCCACAACGCCGTCCGGTGACACCTGGGTCTATAGCTATGACCCCTTGGGCCGCCGAATATCCAAGCAGCGCTTGACGGACATGGGGGAGGTGGCGGAGAAGACAACCTTCACCTGGGACGAAAGCCGCCTGGCCGAGCAGCTGACGCCCGACGGGCGGGCGACAACCTGGGACTACGCCCCCGACACCCACCGCCCTGTGGCCCAAACGGACCATCGCCCACTGAGTCATGCGGCGGGCGAGTCGCTGATCACGAAGTACGCGGAACTCTCGGACCCGTCCGAGGGCGCCCACTTCCATGCGGTCATCACCGACCTGGCCGGCACCCCGACAGAACTGATCACCCCTGCCGGGAAAGTAGCGTGGCAACATCGCACCACCCTCTGGGGAACGCGTTTCCCCGCTCCGACAGAGCCTGCTCCCGCAACGTGCCCACTCCGTTACCCCGGCCAATACGCAGACCCGGAAACCGGCCTCAACTACAACTACTTCCGCTACTACGACCCCGAAACAGCACGCTACGCCAGCCCTGACCCTCTGGGGCTCGAACCTGCGGACAATCACTATGCGTATGTGCCCGCGCCTCTTTCTTCGCTGGACCCGCTTGGGCTCTCGCCCTGCAACTTCAGCGTCGATGATCTGTACAAGGAAGCAACGGATATAAAGAAGGGGCAGCTGTCGCCCGCCGGGAGGGCATTGCAGAAGCATGGCGATCCCAGCCCGGGGAACATCGCCAAGCGCGGCCAGGCTCATGTGGACAAATATAATTTCGGTAAGCTCACGAATAGTGAGCGTACTGCAGTCGCGAATGAAATGATCCACGACATTTTGACGGACCCCAGTGTGGTGGAGTCGGTCAACACGTCGGCCTCGGCCCACTATGGTGGGATCACCCGTGACTTCCGGGTCAAGGGTGGTTGGGGTGCTCGGTGGAGCTGGCGCAACGGCAAAATGACGTTCGAAGGTTTTCTGTGACGGGTGAGCGGATGGGCAGTCGGTTGCGGTATCGCGTTGAGGACTTCGTGTTCGATGGTTCCCTGCGTGATGTTTGTATCCTCGATGCGAAAATCGAAGACTGGCAGCGAGTCTTCGACTCAGTGGAATCCGCAGGGTGGGAGGTATCTTTTTCTTGGACGCTTCTCGAAGTGCCCGTCGGGAGACTTCCCTCCGCCGGAGAGGTATTCGCGCGTCTGGAGCGTGAACCAGAAGAGTCGGCTTCGCTCGCTGTCCAGGTGGGGAACGTTTGGTTCACTTCTTATTTCTTCGAAGTGGATGAGATTGAATTTACGTTCGACCCTTCGGACGTGGTTGATCTGGAAACGTTCGCCCAACTTGAAAAGTTCATCCGCAGGCTTGGTGACTCTGTGGGCAAGCGAGTTGTGGTGACGATGGAAGGGAGCGACCATGCTGCGATGCCGTCGCTGCTTGAGTATGTTCCTGTGTGACGGAAGGCAAGCGCTGCTTGCCATCGGGTTGACGGACTCGGGGCGTCGTCGCCGTCCGGCTGCCCAGGTCGCCTGTTGACCGGCGGGGAGTAGGCGCGTGGATCCTGAGGTGCATTCCGAGATCCGATCCTGGATCGGTGGGTATACGGGAGAGCTCGACTCCGTCGATTTCCTTATGGGGAACTGCACGGTCGGGATGTGGCTGGCTTTCGCTCATCTGATGAACCCGGAGTTCGTGGAGGTGCGGGGCTGCGTCCTTTGGGGGCGTGTTTATGAGCCGGGGAATTTCGAAGAGTGGTATGCGCGGCTGGACGGCGATGGGCGCAGGGTGGAAGATCTGCTCAACCGATTCGTGGTGGGGTATGCCGTCGACTGCGGTGAGTCCGCCGAGGATGAGGAGGCGCTGAAGGATATCGCGCAAGCGCTCGCCTTCTCCTGGGGGGCCGCCCTTGCACGGAAATTCCCGTCGCGGCGCTTTCAGGTCCAGGTGCTGGCGACGGACGACGGGCCGACCGTTGTCTTCAGCCGGGCGGCGCCAGACGGTCCGAGTTACTGAGTTTGAACTCGGCGTGTCGTAGCTGTTGATAGGGGTACGTCGCCGCAGTGCGCCGTCTATATGAGGTACGTGCAGGGTGGCGGTCTGACGGTCGGGTGCGGGCTTCGTCTCGGGCCCTTCGGGCCCAGAGCGCCGACAGCGGGAGGGGGGGGGGGGGGCTGCTGTCGGTTTGCTGCCTGACGGGTGGGTGCGTGGCTGGGGTTCAGGCTGGCTCCGCTGCGCTGCGCCCGGGGTCTGCTGGGCGTCCGGGTGCGGTTTCCGCCAGTACGAGGAGGGCCCTTGGCTGGGGGGAACTCCACTCTGACGGCCGCTGGGCCCGGTATGTCCGACACGTCAGGTTCACCCTTCAACTGGGTGCCGTTGCGGCCCGGTTCCGCGTCCCATAAGGTGCTTTTGTCGGGCGGTAACCTCACCCTACCTGCCGGTAGCCAGCTGCGGAGCGCAGCGGGGCCTCCAGCGGGCACCACCACCGTCCCACCCGTCACTGCATGCGCTG
>NZ_JBHVHQ010000409.1:0-7407 GCF_042800135.1 Streptomyces sp. NPDC057654
GTGTGCGGGGGCCGACCCATTTGCACTCGCCCCACGGGCCGCGCGCGCCGATCCTTCCTACCGTGTGACCATGAGTCACACTCCTCGCTGCCGGACCGTGCTGAGCTGGGCACTCCTGCTCGCCCCCCTCGCGGTGGGGTCCACCGCATGCGGCGGATCGTCGTCGAACCCGCTGGCCGACAAGCCGTACGACGCGGCCGGCCAGGTCGCCCTCGCGGGCGTCGAGGGCGGCGGCAAGGCCGACCCGGACAAGCCCCTGGAGATCCGTGCCAAGGGCGACGACCGGATCACGGACGTCACCGCCACGGACGCGGCGGGGCGGTACGTACGGGGCGAACTCGACGCCGACGGCTCCCACTGGCGCTCCACGGTCCCGCTGGCCGCCGGCGCGCACTACACGGTGCGCGTCAGCACCGAGGACGAGGACGGCGCCCAGGGTCGCCGTACGGTCGGTTTCGACACCGCCCCGGCTGACAGGCTGCTGCGGGTGAAATTCGGCCCGGACAGCGGCACGTACGGCGTCGGACAGCCCGTCACCGCCGAGCTCAGCCGGCCCGTCAAGGACCCGGCCGCCCGCGCCGTGGTCGAGCGGGCCCTGAAGGTCGACTCGCAGCCCTCCGTGGAGGGCGCCTGGCACTGGGTGGACGGCCGCACTCTGCACTACCGGCCGCGCGACTACTGGCCCGCACACGCCACCGTGAGCGTGCGCAGCGGCCTCGCGGGCATCAAGGTCGGCCCCGGCCTCCACGGCGGCCCCTCGAAGCCCCTGACGCTCCGTACGGGCGACCGCGTCGAGGCCGTCACGGACGCCGGGGCGCATTACATGACCGTGCTGCGCAACGGCAAGGAACTCCGCTCCATCCCCGTCACCACCGGGAAGCCCGGCTTCTCCACCCGCAACGGGGTCAAGGTGGTGCTCGGTCAGGAATCCTTCGTACGGATGCGCGGCACCAGCATCGGCATCTCCGAGGGCAGCTCGGACTCCTACGACCTGCCCGTCCACTGGGCCACCCGGGTCACCTGGAGCGGCGAATACCTGCACGCGGCGCCCTGGTCCACCGGGTCCCAGGGCGCGGCCAACGTCAGCCACGGTTGTACGGGCATGTCCACCGAGGCCGCCCACTGGCTCTTCGACACCGTGCGGGTCGGCGACATCGTCAAGGTGGTGAACAGCGGCGGCGAGATGATGACGCCGTTCGACAACGGTTTCGGCGACTGGAACCTCAGTTGGCAGGCGTGGCGCAAGGGCAGCGCCCTGCACGCCGGGACCCGCGAGGGGAGCAGTCCCGCCGATGCGGCCCGCCTGCGCCCCGGAATGTGAGCCGGCGGGCCGCTGTGGCCCGTCGGGCCCGTCAGGCCTTCGCGGTAGCCCGTGCGCGCATCAGAGCGGCCAGGGCGTCCGCGAACGCCACCGGGTCCACCGGATGCGTCACGGCGGCGTCGGCGCGGCTCCAGGTGGCCAGCCAGGCGTCCTGGGGGCGGCCGATGAGGAGCAGCACGGGCGGGCAGTCGAACACCTCGTCCTTGATCTGCCGGCAGACGCCCATGCCGCCCGCGGGGGCGCTCTCGCCGTCGAGCACGCACACGTCGACGCGGTGCTCCGCGAGGGTCTTCAGGACGGCCGGGAGCGTCGCGCACTCCAGGAACTCCACCGGCGGCACATCGGCGGCGGGGCGGCGCCCGGCGGCCAGCCGCACCTGCTCCCGGGTGCTCGCGTCATCGCTGTAGACCAGCACCGTGGCAGTGGGCTGCATCGTTCCTCCACGCTTCTAGAGAGCACAGTTGTGGGTCGGACCGTTGCGCGGATGCTACTCCGCGAGCGCCGCGCCGGTGGAGGGTTCGGACGGGACCAAGATCGGGCCGATGGGCCGTCAGGACGGGTGCGCGCAGGGTGCGCAGGAGGTGGCGGACGGTGTGCTTCCCCCCTTCGGGGGACCCTCGTAATGGGCCGTACGAGCAGGGCATACCGTCTTGACACACCGAACGGCACCCCCCGGAGTGAGCGCAAGATAAGGGACCGACATAATGTCGGTCGTGGCGACAGCAACAGCAGTAGATACCGGGCATGCGCACCCCTCGGTCAACCGGCCGAACCTCACCAGCGTCGGAACCATCATCTGGCTGAGTTCCGAGCTGATGTTCTTCGCGGCCCTCTTCGCGATGTACTTCACCCTGCGATCGGTGACCGGAGCCGACCACTGGAAGGAAATGGCGTCGTCGCTGAACGTTCCGTTCTCAGCGGCGAACACCACGATCCTGGTGCTCTCCTCTCTCACGTGCCAGCTCGGCGTGTTCGCCGCCGAGCGGGGCGACGTGAAGAAGTTGCGCACGTGGTTCTCCATCACCTTCGTGATGGGCGCGATCTTCATTGGCGGCCAGATCTTCGAGTACACCGACCTGGTGAAGAAGGACGGGCTTTCGCTCTCCTCGGACCCGTACGGCTCGGTGTTCTACCTGACGACCGGCTTCCACGGCCTGCACGTGACGGGCGGACTCTTCGCCTTCCTGCTGGTCCTGGGCAGGACGTACGCGGCCAAGAGGTTCACTCATCACCAGGCGACGGCGGCCATCGTCGTGTCCTACTACTGGCACTTCGTCGACGTGGTCTGGATCGGGCTCTTTGCCACGATCTACTTGATCAAGTAATCGGTCCCGCACAGGACCACAGTCCAGAAGCATCGACGCAGAAGATCCTGACACCGGGGTAATCCGTGAAAAAGCTCTCCGCACGACGACGCCATCCGCTGGCGGCGGTCGTCGTCCTACTCTTCGCGCTGGCGGTAACCGGGGGGCTGTACGCCGCGTTCGCGCCGGCGGACAAGGCCAAGGCCGAGGACACCGCCCAGTCCCTTGCCATCGAGGAGGGCAAGAAGCTCTACTCCGTCGGCTGCGCAAGCTGCCACGGCACCGGCGGTCAGGGCAGCTCCGACGGCCCGCCCCTGGTGGGCGTGGGCGCCGCCGCCGTGGACTTCCAGGTCAGCACCGGCCGCATGCCCCTCCAGCAGCAGGGCGCGCAGGCGCCCAGCAAGAAGGCGCTCTACTCGCAGGCCGAGACCGACCAGCTCGCCGCGTACATCGCCTCGCTCGGTGCGGGCCCCTCGGTTCCGACCAAGGGTCAGTACAACCCGGACGGCGCGGACATCGCCAAGGGCGGGGAGCTCTTCCGTACGAACTGCGCCCAGTGCCACAATTTCACCGGCAAGGGTGGCGCGCTCTCGAACGGCAAGTTCGCCCCGTCGCTTGAGGGCGTCGACCCCAAGCACATCTACGAGGCCATGCAGACCGGCCCGCAGAACATGCCTTCCTTCCCCGACACGACGATGCCGGAGAAGAACAAGAAGGACATCATCGCGTACCTCGGCGCGGTCAACAGCGACAAGTCGGAGAACCCCGGCGGCCTCGAACTGGGCGGGCTCGGCCCGGTCAGCGAGGGTCTGTTCGCGTGGATCTTCGGGCTCGGCGCGCTGATCGCCGTCGCCATCTGGGTCGCCGCCCGGACCGCAAAGGCCAAGAAGTCATGAGTAGCCAAGACATTCCAGAAGAGAACCTGCCGAGCGAGCAGGGCGACGCGCACGACGGCGCGGTGGCCACCCACGCCGATCCCTTCGCCGACCCGGGCCTGCCGCCGCACGAGCACCGCGTCCAGGACATCGACGAGCGGGCCGCCAAGCGCTCCGAGCGCGTGATCGCGTTCCTGTTCCTGCTCTCGATGCTGGCCACGGTCGGCTTCATCGCCTCGTACGTGGCCCTCCCGGTCGACAAGATCATCTACGTCTACCCGATCGGCCACATCAGCGCCCTGAACTTCTCGCTGGGGCTCACCCTCGGCGTGGCGCTGTTCTGCATCGGCGCGGGCGCGGTCCACTGGGCCCGCACCCTGATGTCCGACGTGGAGGTCGCCGACGAGCGCCACGCGATCTCGGCCGAGCCCGAGGTCAAGGCCAAGGTTCTCGCCGACTTCAAGGCGGGCGCCGAGGAGTCGGCCTTCGGCCGCCGCAAGCTGATCCGCAACACCATGTTCGGCGCGCTGGCCCTGGTGCCGCTCTCCGGCGTGATGCTGCTGCGCGACCTCGGACCGCTGCCGGGCACCAAGCTCCGGCACACCCGCTGGTCCGCGGGGAAGCTGCTGATCAACCAGAACACCAACCAGCCGCTGCGGCCCGAGGACATCTCGGTGGGCTCGCTGACCTTCGCCATGCCGGAGGGCATGAAGGAGGACGACCACGATTTCCAGCAGGAGATCGCGAAGGCGGCCCTGATGATCGTCCGGATCCAGCCGGAGAACATCAAGGACAAGAAGGAACTGGACTGGTCGGCGGACGGCATCGTCGCCTACTCGAAGATCTGCACCCACGTCGGCTGCCCGATCAGCCTGTACGAGCAGCAGACGCACCACGTGCTCTGCCCGTGCCACCAGTCGACGTTCGACCTCTCCGACGGCGGCCGAGTGATCTTCGGCCCGGCCGGCCACGCCCTGCCGCAGCTGCGGATCAAGGTCAATGACAAGGGCTACCTAGAGGCGTTGGGCGACTTCGCCGAGCCCGTCGGTCCTGCCTTCTGGGAGCGCGGATGAGTACTGAAAGCAACAAGCGCAAGGCGCCCGCCGGTGAGCGGGTGGCCGACTGGGCGGATGGCCGGCTCGGCATCTACGGCCTGGCCAAGGCCAACATGCGCAAGATCTTCCCGGACCACTGGTCCTTCATGCTGGGCGAGGTCTGCCTCTACAGCTTCATCATCATCATCCTCACGGGTGTGTATCTGACGCTGTTCTTCCACCCGAGCATGCAAGAGGTCACGTACCACGGCTCGTACGTGCCCATGCAGGGCATGCACATGTCCGACGCCTTCCAGTCGACGATGCACATCAGCTTCGATGTGCGCGGCGGTCTGCTCATCCGGCAGATCCACCACTGGGGCGCGCTGATCTTCCTCGCGGCGATGTTCGTGCACATGATGCGCGTCTTCTTCACGGGCGCGTTCCGCAAGCCGCGCGAGATCAACTGGCTCTTCGGCTTCCTGCTGTTCGTGCTGGGCATGTTCACCGGCTTCACCGGCTACTCCCTGCCGGACGACCTGCTCTCCGGCACCGGCGTCCGGTTCATGGAGGGCGCGATCCTGTCCGTGCCGATCATCGGTACGTACATCTCGATGTTCCTGTTCGGCGGCGAGTTCCCCGGCTCGGACTTCGTGCCGCGGTTCTTCTCGATCCACGTCCTGCTGCTGCCGGGCATCATGCTCGGCCTGCTGGTGGCGCACCTGATCCTGGTCTTCTACCACAAGCACACGCAGTTCCCCGGCCCCGGCCGGACGAACAAGAACGTGGTCGGCATGCCGCTGCTGCCGGTCTACATGGCCAAGGCCGGAGGCTTCTTCTTCCTGGTCTTCGGTGTGATCGCGGCCGTCGCCGCCATCGCGACGATCAACCCGATCTGGGCGATCGGCCCCTACCGGCCGGACCAGGTGTCCACGGGCGCCCAGCCCGACTGGTACATGGGCTTCTCCGAGGGCCTGATCCGCGTGATGCCTGGCTGGGAGATCAACCTCTGGGGTCACACGCTGGTCATGGGCGTGCTCATCCCGCTGATCATCTTCCCGCTGGTGCTGGTGTCCATCGCGGTGTACCCGTTCATCGAGTCCTGGGTCACCGGGGACAAGCGGGAACACCACCTGCTGGACCGCCCGCGCAACGCCCCGACGCGCACCGCGTTCGGCGCCGCCTGGATCAGCTGGTACTTCGTGCTGCTCGTCGGCGGTGGAAACGACCTCTGGGCCACCCACTTCCATCTGTCGATCAACGCGATCACCTGGTTCGTCCGCGTCGGCTTCTTCGTGGTGCCGGTGCTGGTCTTCATCGCCACGCGCCGGATCTGCCTCGGGCTCCAGCGGCGCGACCGCGACAAGGTGCTGCACGGACGCGAGTCCGGCATCATCAAGCGGCTGCCGCACGGTGAGTTCGTCGAGGTCCACGAGCCGCTCTCGCAGGAGCAGCTGCACACCCTCACGGCGCACGACCAGCCCAAGCCGCTGGAGATCGGCGCCGAGGTCGACGAGAACGGCGTGGAGCGCAAGGTCGGCCGGACCGACAAGCTCCGGGCGAAGCTCTCCAAGGGCTTCTACGGAGAGGGCGCCCAGATCCCCAAGGCCACGGCCGAGGAGTACGAGGAGATCACGAGCGGCCACGGCCACCACTGATCCCACGCCTGAGAGCGTCATCCGCTGATCGCCACAGCGAGAGCCCCGTCCAGCGCATGGACGGGGCTCTTCGCTGTCCGCACGCCTCGATAGGCTGGCTCCGCGAACCCAGACGACCACCAGGAGCGTGGACCATGAACGTTGCGACCCCGGCAGGCGGCGACAGCGCGACGGCCCGTACCTGGCCGGGCGTCCTGGACGCGCTCCTGGACCACCGGGACCTCGGCGCCGACGACACCGCCTGGGCCATGGACCGCATCATGCGCGGCGAGGCCACCGACGCCCAGATCGCCGGCTTCGCGGTCGCGCTGCGCGCCAAGGGCGAGACCATCGCCGAGATCGCCGGACTGGTGCGCGCCATGTACGAGCACGCCAACCTCATCGAGGTGCCCGGCCCCAGCATCGACATCGTGGGTACCGGCGGCGACGGGGCCAAGACCGTCAACATCTCCACCATGTCCTCGATCGTGGTGGCCGGCGCCGGGGCGAAGGTCGTCAAGCACGGCAACCGCGCCGTCTCCTCCGCCAGCGGCGCCTCCGACGTGCTGGAGAAGCTCGGCGTCAACCTGGACCTGCGCCCGCGGGACGTGGTGCGGGTCGCCGAGGAGGCGGGCATCACCTACTGCTTCGCGGTGAAGTTCCACCCGTCGCTGCGCCATGTGGCCGCGGCCCGGCGGGAGCTGGGCATCCGGACGACGTTCAACGTGCTGGGCCCGCTGACCAACCCCGCGCGGGTCAAGGCGCAGGCCACCGGCGTCGCCGACGCCCGGATGGCGCCGATCCTCGCCGGAGTCCTCGCCGAGCGCGGCTCCAGCGCGCTGGTCTTCCGCGGCGACGACGGGCTGGACGAGCTGACCACGACCGCGACCTCCAAGGTGTGGATCGTGCGGGACGGGCGGGTCCGCGAGGAGGCGTTCGACCCGCGGGACGTCGGCATCGACCTGGTGCCGGTCTCGGCGCTGCGCGGCGCGGACGCCTCGTACAACGCGGACGTCGCCCGCCGGCTGCTCGCGGGGGAGACCGGGCCCGTACGGGACGCGGTGCTGCTCAACTCGGCGGCGGCGCTGGTGGCGCTGGAGCCGACGGACGAGCCGCTCACCGCGCAGATCTCGGCGGGGATCGCGCGGGCCGCCGACTCCGTCGACTCGGGGGCGGCGCGGGACGCCTTGCAGCGGTGGGTCGTGGCGAGCAACGCCTGACGCCGGACGCCTGGGC
>NZ_JBHVHQ010000410.1:0-7385 GCF_042800135.1 Streptomyces sp. NPDC057654
GAGGCCGTCGGCGCGCAGTTCGACGACCTTCCCGTCGCCGTCGGCGGAGTGCAGGCGCAGCACGCCGTCGGTGCGGGGGGAGGCGGCGGCGTGGGTGGTGTGCGGGAGCGCGAGCGGCATCACGAAGCCGTCGTTGAAGTCGGTGTACTCGCCGATCAGGTTGACCCGGCCGGGTGCGGCCCAGACGCCGGCGGGCTCGGTTCCGTACACCTCGGCGAAGGCCGCGGCAGCGCGCTCGGCACTCATTTAGGGTCGTTCCTCCTGCTGTGGTGCGGTGCGCTGGGCGAAGTCCCAGGCGTCCGCGACGATATCGGTGAGGGAGGCGCGGGCGGGGCGCCAGCCGAGGCGCTGCTTGGCGCGTTCGGCGGAGGCGACGAGGACGGCGGGGTCGCCGGCGCGCCGGGGGGCGGTGTGCTGCGGGATGGGGCGGCCGGTGACCTCGCGGACGGTTTCGATGACTTCGTGGACGGAGAAGCCGTTGCCGTTGCCGAGGTTGCACACGAGGTGTTCGCCGCTCTTGGCGGCGGCGAGGGCGAGGAGGTGGGCGTCGGCGAGGTCGGCGACGTGGATGTAGTCGCGGACGCAGGTGCCGTCGGGGGTGGGGTAGTCGTCGCCGTAGACGGAGATCGATTCGCGGGTGCCCTGGGCGACTTGGAGGACGAGGGGGATGAGGTGGGATTCGGGGTGGTGGCGTTCGCCCTGGGCTCCGTAGGCGCCGGCGACGTTGAAGTAGCGCAGGGAGACGGCGGCGAGTCCGTGGGCGGCGCATTCGCCGCTGATCATGTGGTCGACGGCGAGTTTCGTGGCGCCGTAGGGGTTGGTCGGCGCGGTGGGGGCGTCCTCGGTGATGGGGACGGTGGCGGGTTCGCCGTAGGTGGCGGCGGTGGAGGAGAAGACGAGGGTGCGGACGTCCGCGTCGCGCATGGCGGCGAGGAGTTCGGTGGTGCCGCCGACGTTGTTGCGCCAGTACTTGTCGGGGTCGGTGACGGACTCGCCGACCTGGGAGAACGCCGCGAAGTGCAGGACGGCGTCGTAGGAGGGGTCCAGGTGGTCGGCGGCGGACTGGATGCGGCCCTCGATGAACTGGGCGCCGTCGGGGACGCCTTCGCGGTGTCCGGTGGAGAGGTCGTCGAGGACGGTCACCCGGTGCCCGGCCTCCAGCAGATGGGCCGCGACGACGCTCCCGACATAGCCCGCACCGCCTGTGACCAGGTATTTGCTGCTCACTTACCCGCTACCTCCCGCAGTCGTTCGGCCGCTCGTTCCGGCGGCACATCGTTGATGAACACATTCATGCCGGATTCGGAACCCGCGAGGAACTTCAGCTTGCCGGAAGTGCGGCGGATGGTGAAAAGCTCTAGGTGGAGGGCGAAGTCGGCGCGGTCCGGGGCGGTGAGGGGCGCCTGGTGCCAGGCCGCGATGTACGGCGTGGGGGGCTCCGCCTCGCCGAAGATCCGGTCGAAGCGCCGCAAGACTTCCAGATAGACCTGTGGGAACTCTGTGCGGGCGTCGTCGTCGAGGGCGAGGAGGTCGGGTACGCGCCGCTTGGGGTAGAGGTGCACCTCGTACGGCCAGTGGGCGGCGTACGGCACGAAGGCGGTCCAGTGCTCGGCGTCGAGCACGATGCGGCGGCCGTCGGCGTGTTCGTCGGCGAGGACGTCGTCGAAGAGGTTGCGGCCTCCGGTGTTCTCGCGGTGTGCGGCGAGGGAGGCGAGCATCCGCTCGGTGCGGGGGGTGGTGAAGGGGTAGGCGTAGATCTGGCCGTGCGGGTGGCCGAGGGTGACGCCGATCTCGGCGCCGCGGTTCTCGAAGCAGAAGACCTGTTCGACGCCGGGGAGTTGGGAGAGTTCGGCGGTGCGGTCGGTCCAGGCGTCGAGGACGAGGGCGGCCTGTTCCTCGGTGAGGTCGGCGAAGGACGAGCCGTGGTCGGAGGTGAAGCAGACGACCTCGCAGCGGCCGGAGTCGCCGGCCAGGGAGGGGAAGCGGTTCTCGAAGACGGCGACGTCGTAGTCGGCGGCGGGGATCTCGGTGTGCCGTCCGTCGCGGGAGGGGCAGAGCGGGCAGTCGTCGGCCGGCGGGTGGTAGGTGCGGCCCTGGCGGTGGGAGGCGACGGCGACGGCGTCGCCGAGGAGCGCGTCGCGGCGGATCTCGGAGGTGGTGGAGATCGCATCGAGCGGCCGCTGGTCGACGGCGTCGCGGACCGCGTCGTCGCGCGCGTCGTAGTAGATGAGCTCCCTGCCGTCCGCGAGTCGGGTCGCCGTCTTCTTCACCTGGCTGCTCCTCGCCCTGTCCGTGCGCATCGGCCGCTGCCCGCGACCTAACAAACATAACCAAACATAATGAACCACGGGCCAACACCGTCGTCAACATCACAATCCAACAAAGACACCCAACAGAAGTGTTCATTTTCGGACCGGCTGCGCGTACGTTGCTGTGCGATCAGCGCAGCCCACCGCCGTGTCACCCCAACCCCCGTGCCATCCGAAAAGAGCACTCCATGCAGAATCTGGCCGAAGGGCTTCGGCTCCCCACCAACGGGCTCGACTACGCCATCCTCGGGATCTACTTCGCCGTGGTCCTCGGCATCGGATTCGCGGCCCGGCGCTCCGTCAGGACCAGCCTCGACTTCTTCCTGTCCGGCCGCTCACTGCCCGCCTGGGTCACCGGCCTCGCCTTCGTCGCCGCCAACCTCGGCGCCACCGAGATCCTGGGCATGGCGGCCAACGGCGCGCAGTACGGCGCGTACACCGTGCACTGGTACTGGATCGGCGCGATCCCCGCCATGGTCTTCCTGGGCCTGGTGATGATGCCGTTCTACTACGGCTCGAAGGTGCGCTCCGTCCCCGAATTCCTGCTGCACCGCTTCGGGCCGTCCTCGCACCTGCTCTCCTCGATCATCTTCGCCGTGTCGTCCGTGCTGATCGCGGGCGTCAACCTGTACGCGATGGCGATCGTGCTGCAAGCGCTGCTCGGCTGGCCGCAGTGGGTGGCGATCGTCGTCGCCGGGTTCTTCGTCCTCGCCTACATCACCCTCGGCGGGCTCTCCTCGGCGATCTACAACGAGGTCCTCCAGTTCTTCGTGATCCTCGCCGCGCTGATCCCGCTGACCATCGTCGGCCTCAAGCGGGTCGGCGGCTGGCACGGCCTGACCGACTCGCTCTCCGGCTCGCACGGCGACGCCTTCCTGACCGCGTGGAAGGGCACCGGCATCGGCGAGTCCAACCCGCTGGGCGCCAACTGGCTGACCATCGTCCTCGGCCTCGGCTTCGTCATGAGCTTCGGCTACTGGACCACCAACTTCGCCGAGGTGCAGCGCGCGCTGTCCGCGAAGAACCTCAGCGCCGCCAAGCGCACCCCGCTCATCGCCGCCTTCCCCAAGATCTTCATCCCGCTGGTCGTCGTCATCCCCGGCCTGATCGCCCTGGTCATGGAGCCCTCACTGGGCAAGGCCGGCAAGGACGGGCTCCAGTACAACGACGCCATCCCGGTCCTCATGCGCGACCTGCTGCCCAACGGCGTGCTCGGCATCGCCGTCACCGGACTGCTCGCCGCCTTCATGGCGGGCATGGCCGCCAACGTGTCGTCCTTCAACACGGTCTTCACCAACGACATCTGGGGCGCGTACCTGAAGAAGAACCGCGAGGACGCGTACTACCTGAAGACGGGCCGCTGGGTCACGGCCGTCGGCGTGCTGATCGGCATGGGCACCGCGTTCATCGCCTCTTCCTTCAGCAACATCATGAACTACCTCCAGACCCTGTTCTCCTTCTTCAACGTGCCGCTGTTCGTCGTCTTCATCATCGGCATGTTCTGGAAGCGCACCACGGCGGCGGCCGGGTTCTGGGGGCTGCTGTCGGGCACCGTGGCCGCGATGGTCAACTACTTCTGGTTCTACAAACAGGGCGTCATCACCATCCCCTCCGACCAGGGCGCCAACTTCGTCTCCTCGATCGTCGCGTTCGTCGTCGGCGCCGCGGTGATGGTCGTCGTCACGATGTTCACCAAGTCCAAGTCCGCCGAATCGCTGGCCGGCCTGGTCTACGGCACCCGGTCCCCCGGCATGGCGGAGCTGCCCGGCGAGGGCGACGACGCGTGGTACCGCCGGCCCGCGCTGCTCGGCTGGGGCGCCGTCGTGCTCGCGGCCGCCTGCTACATCCCCTTCTCCTTCTAGCGGCGGCACGCGCATCATGAGCACCCACCGCCAACCCCGACGAACCGAGGGAAAGAAGCACGCACCATGAGCGACTACCAGCGCGAAGTCGAAGAACTGGAGCGCGAGTCCACCACCGCCGCGCGCCTCTTCGACGTACGGCGCATCATCGGCGGCCTCTTCGTGGTCTACGGCGTCATCGTCACCATCGCCGGGATCACCGCCTCCGACGCCGACATCAAGAAGGCCCAGGACATCAACATCAACCTCTGGACGGGCCTGGGCATGCTCGTCCTCGGCCTCCTCTTCCTGCTCTGGCTCAAGCTGCGGCCGACCGTGCCGCCCGCGCCGGAGGAGAGCGCGGCCGACGACAGCTGAACCGGGGCCCCGGGCCGCCGCGCTCGCTGCGGGCGGAGTCAGGACGGCTGCGCCGCGCCCGGCTCCGCCGCGTGGTTCGACGCGTTGGAGGCGGCGCGGTCCAGCAGCCCCGTGCGGGCCGCCAGCGCCGCCGCCTCCAGCCGGGACGTCACGCCCAGCTTCATCAGCACCCGCTGTACGTGCGTACGGGCCGTGCTCGGGGCGATGCCCATCCCGGCCGCGATCAGCCGGGTGTCCTCCCCCTCCGCCACCCGCATCAGCACCTCCACCTCGCGCGGCGTCAGCATGTGCAGCAGCCGCGCGCCCTCGTCGTCCGGCTGCGCCGCCGGGTTGAGCAGCTCGGCGAAGGCGTGCTGGAGCAGCTGCGGTTCGATCGCGGCCTCCCCGGCGCGCGCCTTCACCATGGCGCGCTCGACGCCCTCTATGCGCTCGTTGTGCCGTACGTAGCCGGACGCGCCGGCCGCGAAGGCCGCCGCGATCCCGTGCGGGCTCGGCACCGGTCCGAGCACCACCACCGCGACCTGCGGCCGCTCACGCTTGATCCGCACGATCGGCTCGAAGACCCCCGGCTCGGCGGGCGTCGCCGTGCCCAGCAGACAGACCTCCGGCGCCCTGCTCACCACCAGCTCGGCCGCCCCGGCGCTCGGAGCCGCCGCGGCCAGCACCCTGTGCCCGCGCAATTTCAACGCCGAAGCGAGCGCCTCGGCCAGCAGACGGTGGTCGTCGACCACCATGAGCCGCACGCCCATGACCTACCCCCCTGTCCCCCCAAGAGACCTACGTACCGGCCCTTCCGGCCTTGTCGGGCTCCCTCCCCTGGTCGTTTGCGTACGTCTCCCTGAGCCCCTTGCCCCCGGAAGCTACACGCTCGTCCGCCATCGCGCGCCCCTTACCGGCGAGAAGTCCCCCGGAATGCCGAAATCCCGCCTAATCGCGCGTAGTTCGCGCTCGGCGCGGAACGTTCCAGCACGTCCGCGGCCCCGTCCGTACGGGCGTACGAGCGGGGCCGCGGCGCGAGAACTGCCGGTCCTCAGCCGCCCGTTCAGCTGCCGCCGAAGATCAGCAGCGTGTACTTCTTGCCGCTGAGCGAGGACCGCGGCTTGTCGGCGTAGTGGTTGCCGAGGAAGAGCCGCCCCTGAGCGTACAGACCCTCCTGGTAGTCCGGCGAGAGCGCGTTCTCCACCTCGTGCGAGTCCACCGGGTTCTGGAGCAGCACGTCCTTCTTGTACGTCTTGGGGTCGACGCGCACCACCGTGCCGCCCGCCTTGTACGTCGGGAGCTGGTAGGCGACGACGTAGCCGTCCTTGTCCATCGACAGCGGCAGCAGCACGGAGCCCGCCGTGCCCTCGGCCTTGCCCTTGGACTGCCCGCTGGCCAGGTCGAAGCCGACGACCTCGTTGACCTGCCCCGAGACCGTGGACTTGCCGGTCTGGTGCTCCTTGGTCGGCAGGTACAGGGTGTCCTTGGACACCGCGAGCTTGACGCAGCCCTCGACGTTCGTCGCGTCGCACTTCGGCGTGTACACACCGCCCTGCGTCGAGATCTTGCTGCGCATCCGGCCGGTCTTGGCGCTGTCGTCGACGGCCATGAAGTCGGACACCCCGTTGCCCGCGGAGCCGGCCGCGTCGAGGCCGACGACCAGCGGGTCGGTGGAGGCGATATGCGCCCAGCTGATGCCGGAGGGCACCTTGAAGGCCGACTTCACCGCGCCCGTCGCCGGGTTCAGCGTCTGGACCTCCAGGGACGGCCGGTTGTACGCGCCGCAGCGCCGCACCGCGACGAGCTTGTCGCCGCCCGCGTAACCGGCGTCCTTGCAGGAGTCGCCGCCCTTGGGCTTCCACAGCTCCTTGCCGCCGTCGAGCTGCCAGGCGGCGCCGCCGGCCGTGCCGCCCGCGGCGACGGTGCCGCCGCCGACGGTGACCTCGTCGAAGCGGATGTCCTCGTCGCCCAGCTTGGCGGTGTGCTGCCAGAGCTTCTTGCCCGCGTTGAGGTCGATGGCCGCGACCTGGTTGCAGCTGGGGTACTTGTTCTGGGCGGTCGGCTTGGCGTTCTTGAAGAGCACCGCGGTCTTGCCGTCGGCCGTGGTCCGCTGGGACGCCCAGCAGATCTCCCCGTCGAGCGCGACCTCCCACTTCTGGCCGCCCGAGAGCCCGTACCCGACCACTTTGTAGGCGTCGGACTTCACGACGTACTTGTCGGTCGCCCAGAGGCCCTTGGTGGTGACGAGGTCGGGGACGTGCTCCTGCTCCTTGCCGAAGAGCAGCTTGCCGGCGACGGCCTCGGGCTTCGCGCCCTTGTCACCGTCCTTCTTTCCGTCCTTGCCGCCCTCCTTGGCAACGGCCTTCTCGTCCTTCTTCCCGCTGCCGTCGTCCTTCGTGGCGAACCAGACGCCGCCGCCGACGGCGAGGGCGAGCACGACGACCGCGCTGACGATGACGGTCAGGCGTCGCTTGGACTTCCCGCCGCCGTCCGGCGCGCCGCCGGGGAACTGGGCGGGCGGCGGGTACGCGCCGTACTGCTGCTGCCCGTACGGTCCCGGCTGCCCGTACGGCTGCTGCGCGTACGGGCCGGGCGGCGGCCCCTGCTGCGGCCCCGGGCCGGCGCCGAACGGCTGGGTCGGGAAGTCGTGCGGTCCGGGCTGCTGCGCCGGATAGCCGTAGCCGCCGGGCGGCGGCGGGGGCGGAGGCGGCGTCCCGGGAGGCGGCGGGGGCGGAGGCGCCTGCGAAGCTCCCGGCGGATTGCCCGGCGGATTTCCGGGCGGCGGAGGCGGATTGCCCGGCGGCGGAGGCGGTGCCTGGGGATAGCCGTAACCGGGCTGCCCCTGCTGCGGCGGGTAGCCGTACGAGGGGTCCTGAGG
>NZ_JBHVHQ010000411.1:0-7381 GCF_042800135.1 Streptomyces sp. NPDC057654
GCGCGGGGCCGGGCCTCTCGGCGTCCGTACGGGCGTGGAGCCGCGCCGCTACACCGGCTGCGGCTCGAACTCCCAGAACGGGCGGATGCGGGTGCGGGCCGCGACCGTGTGGCGGTGCTGGGCGCCGAACGTCCGGGTGAGCTGCTGGAGCGCGTCCTGCTCCAGCTTGTCCGCCTCGTCGCGCCGGCCGAGGCCGCGCAGGTCGGCGGCGAGGCCCACCTCGCAGGAGAGGGTCAGCGGGTGCTGGCCGCCGAGCGTGCGGCGGGCGCGGGCCAGGGTGTCGCGGCTGAGCTCGGCGGCGTCGTCGACACGGCCGATGAGGTTGCGGCAGCTCGCCGCGTTGAGGGCGCACCCCAGCGTCCAGGGGTGGTCCTCGCCCATGGCCTCCCGCATCCGGCGCAGCGTCCGTTCGGCCGCCTCGAACGCCTCCTGCCGTTCGCCCGCCTCCCGCAGTACGAGCACCATGTTGCCGCCGACGCCGATGGTGAAGGGGTGGTCCTCGCCCATGACGGCGACATAGCGCCCGGCCACGTCCTCGGTGCGGCGGCGGACGTCGTCGAGGTCGGCGCCGATGGCGCGCAGCATGCTGGCGTAGTCGCAGGCGATGCGGAGCGAGCCGGGGTTGTCGCGGCCGAGGACCCGCTCGCTGCGCTCCAGGGTGGAGCAGAGCAGGGCCTCGGCGGCGGAGAGGTCGCTGTCCTGGCGGCGCATGCACAGGGCCAGGTTGTGCTGGGCCATCAGGGTCTGCGGGTGGTTGCGGCCGAGGACCTGGAGGTGCAGGCGGACGCCGAGCTCCTGGCGGGAGGTGGCCTCGGTGTAGCGGCCGAGGAGGCGCAGCCCCCAGGCGTAGTTGAGGGCCTTGCCCAGCGTGCTGGGGTGCAGGGTGCGCAGGATGCGCTCGTGGGCTTCGAGCGTCTCGCGGTCGAGGTCGAGGGCTTCCTGGTACCGGCCGAGGAGGCGCAGCACGACGTTGACGTTGTTGCGGGCGCTCAGGGTGCGGGGCTCCTCGTCGCCGAGGAGTTCGCGGTAGCGCTCCCAGACGGTCTCCAGGAGGCCCTGGGCCTCCCGGTAGCGGCCGCGGGCCAGGACGTTGGCGGCGAGGCCGCTCATGGCCTTGAGGAGTTCGAGCTCGTCGGGGTCGTCCTGGGCGTTCAGCTGGTCGACGGCGATCCGGCTGAGCTCCTCGGCCTCCTGGTAGCGGCCGAGCATCCGGAGCATGTTGGCCTGGTGGTGGGTGAGGATGATCAGCTGGTTGTGGTCGGGGCCGAGGAGGGCGCTCCAGGCCGCGCGGACCTTCTCGCACAGCTCCAGTCCGGTGCGGAACTCGCCGCGCTGGTAGAGGTAGCGCAGGCAGTTCAGGACGAACCGCTGGACCTTGGGGTCCTCGCTGTCGAGGGCGCCGCAGGATTCGAGGTGCGGCACGAGTTCGGCGTAGCGGGCCCAGAGCCGGCTGTCGGAGGAGCGGCCGGGGTCGGCGGCGGCCAGGGACTCCTGGACGACGCGGGAGAGGGTGGTGTGCTCGCGGTCGGACATGGTGTCGCGGACGAAGCCGTGCACCATGCGGTGCATCTGTACGGTCTCGACGCCGGTGCCGGCGTCCTCGGAGATGGCCTGCTGGTACTCGATGCGGACGACGGAGTACTGGATCAGGATCTTGAGCGCGCGGTTCCACTTCAGGGTGTCGTTGGTCAGCCAGCTGAGCCGCTCGGGCAGCCGGCCCGCGCCCATCTCGCGCAGCAGCCGCAGCGGCACGGGGCCGGGCGCGAAGAAGACGCACAGCCGGAGCAGGTCGACGGCCTCCTGCATGTTCTCGCGCAGGGTGTTGAGCAGTATGTCCCAGGCCTTGGGGAACGCCTCGGGGTAGGACGGGGAGGTCTGGAGGACGTCCTCGGAGTCCGAGACGGAGCCGCTGACCAGGGCCACGTACTCCTGGACGGGCATCGCGGACTGGCCGAGCCAGCCGGCGGTCTGGTCGAGGAGGAGCGGCAGGTCGTCGAGGGCGGCGGCGAGGAGGTGGGCCTCGGCGGGGCTGAGCCGGTCGGCGCGGCGGCGCACGAAGGCGACGCTCTCGTCGCGCGCGTACACGGGGACGTCCATCAGCTCGGTGTCGTGGCCGCCCCAGTCGCGGTTGCGGGTGGTGATCAGTACGTGGCCGGGGCCGGAGGGCACCGCGTCGGCGACGGCGGCGGGGTCGTCGGCGCCGTCGAAGACGAGCAGCCAGCGGCTGTGCGGGCTGCCGACGCGCAGCGCCTCGTGGACGGCGCGGATCCGCTCGCCGTACTCGCTGCCGGCGTCGACGAGGCCGAGGGCGGGCGCGAGGGCGGCGAGGCCCTCGCGCATGGCGGCGCGGGTGTGCGCGGGCACCCACCAGACCAGGTCGTAGTCGGAGGCGAAGCGGTGCGCGTACTCGGCGCCGAGCTGCGTCTTGCCGACGCCGGACATGCCGTGCAGGGCGCAGACGGCGGCCCCGCTGGGGGCGTCCTCGAACCAGTCGTGGAGGGCGCTGAGGAGGGTGTCGCGGCCGGTGAAGCGGGGGTTGCGGCGCGGTACGGGGCCCCAGACCTCGGGCGGGTCGTCGGGGAAGCGGGGGGTGCCGGGCCGGTCGTCCTCGATGTACGGGCCGTCGGTCGGCAGTCCCAGTCGGCCCAGCACCCGTCGTTCACTCTCCTCGGCGCCGATGCGCCACAGGTCCGCGGGGGCCAGCAGCCCGGTCGCGCTCGGCAGTTGACGGGTCGTCACGCTGACGGCGGCGAACCGGTCGGTGTGGGGTTCGACGACGGCGTGCAGCGCCGCGTTCCACTCGTCCTCGGTGCGCGGGCCGAGTGAGAAGTACCAGTCGCTGAGGATCAGCAGGGTCTTGCCGGGCTGGTCGAGCAGGTCCGTCAGCGTGCTCTCCAGGGACTGGTCCACCGAGCCGTCCCAGCGGCGGAGCACCGGCCGATGGCCGAGACGCTGGAGGCGGTGGCTGATCCACGCGGCCCAGGGCCGGTTGTAGCCCGCGTAGCTGATGGTGAACTGCTGTGACCCGGCGCTCTCGCCGGCTCCTCGCTGTGCGGCCATCCGACCGTTCCCCTCGTGTCTGAACTCGTTCCGGAGCGAAAGCGACAGTCGAGTCGGCGGGGTCCTCGGCGCCCACTCGGTTGTTTCTCTCTGTTTCTTACCGCAGAGCCGTGCCCATGCGCCGCCCTATCCGTACGCGCCGCGCCGCCTCCACCTCGGCGGCGGCTCGCGCCCGGGGGCCGAGTGCGCCGGGGTACGCGGGCAACCGAGCGTACGCGTCGGCCATGGCGTGCGCGAATTCCCGTCCCTCGGGAGTGAGTTCGGGCGCTCGTACGAGTCCGGGGAGGACGGCTCCGGCCTGGGCCCAGCAGCGGGCGTGGGCGTCCCACGCGGCCCGTTCCTCCGGGCCGCGGAGGGCGGCGATGCGGCCCCACAGGTCGGCGAGGGCCACGTGCGCGTACAGGCCCTGGAGGAGGCCGCCGAAGGGGCGCGGGTCGGGGCGCCAGGGCGCCCAGTGGCGCGGCTCGGGACCGGCCCGGTGCAGGGGCACGAGGTCGAGGACCGCGGCGAGCTTCGAGTGCTGGATCTCGTGCGCCAGGGTGGCGGCGAGGTCGACGGCGGTCGTGGGCCGGGAGGTGAACGCCGCGCCGAAGGCGTCGGGCATCGTCGCGGCCACCAGGCCCGCGGCCGGGGTGCGCAGCGGCACGACGCAGCCGAGGAGCGCGGTGAGTTCGGCGGCGCGCTCCGGGGCGGCGCGCTCCAGGAGCGCCATGGCGTCCCGCCACAGGGTGTGCCAGCGGTCCCGGTCGGCGGCGGTGGCGCGGTCGGTGGGGACCACGGCGGGGCCGGAGCCGCCGTCGGGGGCGCGGTGCGGGTCGAGGTCGTCGAAGGGGACGGCGGCGGCGTGCGGCCCGGCGGGCGGCAGGGCGGTGAGCGGCAGCCAGCGGAAGCCGGGCGGGCAGGGCGCGTCCCCTCGGCCGCCCTCGATCAGCACGTCGCGGGCGGTGGGGTGGGTGACCGCGCCGACGGAGGGCAGCACGAGGGCGCCGCGGCGCAGCGGCAGGCGGACGCGGAAGGGCACCCCGGCGCGTACGGCCGCGGCGGCGGCGAGGGCCGCGAGTCCGTCCGCGAGGCCGACTTCCGCCGGAGCGGCTGTTTCTGACGGGGCGTCGTCTCCGTGGACGAGGCGGAGGGCGCGGACGGCCCAGGCGCCGACGAGGGGGTAGCCGATGACCTGGCGGACGGCGCGGGGGTCGGCGCGCTCGGCCGCGGCCAGCAGACTCCAGTGGGCGTCGAAGCGCGGGTCGGCGCCGGCCTCGTCGGCGAGGGCCCGCAGCAGCAGGAGGCGCTTGCTGTACTGGGAGGCGGTGAGCAGCTCGGCGGCGGCGGGCGGGCACTGGGTGCGGGCGAGGGCGGCGAGGAGCTGCGGGGGCATCCGGTGGGCCATCAGGCCGCCGTGGTGTGCCGGGCCCGGCCGGCGGTCTCTTCGAGGCGGCGGGCCGCGTGCCGGATGAGGCGCCGCAGGTCGGCGCAGTACACGGACGGGTGGTGGAAGCCCGAGCCGGCGCGGTAGCGGTGGGCGTAGTTGCCGCCGCCGCAGACGCGCTGGACGGGGCAGGCGCGGCAGGTGTCGCACAGGCCGCGGGCGCCGAGCTGGCGGGCGGCGATGCCGGGGTGGTCGAGGGCCGCGTCGAAGGGGTGCCGGAAGACGTCGAGGCCGGTGGCGGCGGCGCCCTCGTACGCGGACTTCAGGGAGTCGATCTGCTCGATCGCGCCGTCGGCCTCGACGACGACGGTGGCGACGGGCGAGGTGCCCAGGGCCTCGGTGGCGCTGGGCGCGCCGAGGAGCAGCAGCACGGACTCCTCGAAGAGCCGGATCCGGGGCGCGCCGGGGCCCGCGTTCCACCAGCGGTCGAAGAGGCGGGCGAGCCAGTCGCCGTAGACGGTGCGGCGGCCGGCGGGGTCGGCGTGCGGGGGCGGGGCCGACCAGTTGGCGTGCGGGAGGAGGAAGTCGAGGGCGGGCGGGCGGAAGGCGAGGAGGGAGTCGTAGATCTCGTCGGGGTCGGTGGCGGGGTCGGCGGTGCACAGGATGCCGGCGTAGGCGTCGGGTCGCTCGGCGAGGTGGCGCAGCCCGCGGGCGACGGCGTCGTAGGAGGGGCGTCCGGCGTGGTCGACGCGGGCCCGGTTGTGGCGGGGCAGTCCGCCGTCGAGGCTGACGCCGACGCGGATGCCGGCGTCGGCGAGGCGGGTGACGCGCTCCTCGGTGAGGAGGGTGGCGTTGGTCTGCGTGGTCGTGGTGAGTTCCGTGCCGGCGTCGAGGCGGGCGCGGATGGCGTCGCGGTGGCGCAGGAGCGGTTCGACGCCGGTGAGCAGGGGTTCGCCGCCGTGCAGGACGGCCTCGACGGCGGGCAGCCGGTGGGCGCGGGCGTGCTCGGCGATGCGCTCGGCGGTCCGCTCGACCGTGCGGGCCGAGACGGTGGCGGGGCGGTCGCGCCAGCCGCTGTCGGGTCCTTCGTAGATGTAGCAGTAGGTGCAGGCGAGGTTGCAGCGGCTGTGCACCTTGAGGACGAACTGGCGGAACGGCACGGGGGCCACGCCCTGGGCGCGCAGCGCGGCCACGTCGAGCCGGTCGTACGGCCAGGGCGCGTGCGGATGCGCCATCGTCGGTCTCCCCCCTGTGTCTCTCTCGTCCTGTGGCTTACTGGTGGCCGCCTCTCCCCAGGCGGCCGGAACCGGCGGCGGGTCAGGACGCGTTGGAGAAGGCGCAGAGCACGCTCGTGGGCTCCACCGTGCGGCGCACCAGCACGTCGAGCACCGCCGACAGGGCCGGGCTGTCCAGGGAGCGCAGGGCGTCGAGGTCGATGCCCGTGAGATCGGGCAGGGCCCCTTCCCCGACTCCCTCGCCGTCCTGCCCCGCGGGACGGACGTCGGTGCCGTCGTCTGTCAACCTGCTCTCCTCACAAGCGCGTTGGCCAGCTGAGAACATGTGCCCATTCGCTACCGGGCGGAAACTCATGGCCGGTGATCCTCTGCGAGTCCGCGGAGGCGTTCCTCGGTGGCGGCGCGCTCCCCCCCGTCCCCGTCCGGCAGCAGATCCCACCAGTACAGCGCCCGCTGGTACGAGCGCTGCGCCGCCACCGGGAGCCCGGCGTCGAGCAGCGCCTCGCCGCCGCGGTGCAGGGCTCGCGCGGCGAGCCGCATGGCCTCCCGGCGGGCCGGGCCGGACAGCCCGTCGCGGGCGAGGAGGGCGGCGTCGGCGGCGGACTCGTAGCTGTCGGCCGCGCGCTCGGGCTGGCCCAGCAGCTCCTGGGCGCGCCCGTGGTCGTACCAGGCGGCGGCTGCCCGCATCGGGTCCTGGGCGCCGCCGGCCGCGCGGCTGAGGATGAACTCGCCCTCCCGCAGGTCGACGACGTCCCATTCGTCGGCGTACCGCTGGAGCAGCGCCCGGCCCAGCAGCAGCAGCGTCCGGTTCATCCGCGGGTCGTCGTGCACCATCTCGGCGCGGGCCTCGCGCAGCACGCGCACGGCGGCGGAGGCGCCCGCCCGGCCGGGCGCGGCGCGGGCCAGCTCCAGCGCGGTCTCGCCCCAGTCGGTCAGCACGTCGGCGTAGGCGGCGTCACCGGCGCGCAGCGCCTTGCGCGCCCCCGCGTACAGCGTGACGGCCCGCTCCAGGTCGGCGACGTCGCCCGCGGCCGCATACCGCTCGCGGTGCACGCGGGCGGTGCGGGTCAGCGCCTCGGCCCGTACGGGCGTGTCCTCGGTGAGCTGCCGGGCGCGCTCCAGCACGGCGAGCACCCGCTCGTGCTCGGCCTCGCCGCCCAGCAGCAGCGCGTCGGCGAGGTCGAGCAGCGCCCGTACGTACAGCTGGAAGTGGGCCTCGACGGATTCGAGGAGCTCGGCGGCGGTGGACAGCGGGGCCACGGCCTGGAGCGCGAGGAAGCGGGCGGCGCCGGGCGCGGTCTGGGCGCCGGCCAGGGCGAGGAGCGCGCGGCCGAGCTGGAGGTTGAGCGGGCCCAGTTGGCGGCGGTGCGGCGCGTGCTCGCCGACGAGCGCCGTGAGCTCCTCCACGACCCGTTCCAGGAAGCCGAGTTCGCCGGTCTGCCGCCACAGGTCCCACATGACCCAGGACCATTCGAGGGCGGCGTCCAGCACCGTCTTGTCTACTGAGCCGTCGCGCGCGGCGGCCTGCCGCAGCTCCCGCTCGGCGGCGCGCAGCAGCTGCCGGGCCTCGCCGGGCTCGTTCGCGGAGATCAGCTCGCGGGCGCTGGCGTGCAGCACCTTGCCGAACACGCGGTGGGCGCGCGGCCCGGCGTCGGGGCGCGCGGCGGCGGCCGCCGCGGGCCCCTGCGCCTCCCGCAGCACGCCGGGGTCGCCCTGGTCC
>NZ_JBHVHQ010000412.1:0-7371 GCF_042800135.1 Streptomyces sp. NPDC057654
GAGGCCGTCCCTCCCCTTGCCGCGGGGGAGCGGCCTCAGCCGGGCCAGCGCCAGTCGGCGACCTCCGGCAGGTCCGTGCCGTGCTCGCGGATCCAGTCGTGGTGCCGGGCGCGTACGTCCGCCATGGCCTGCCGCACGCCGGTGGCCCGTACGGCGAGGTCCGGCACCCGGTCGATGACGTCCATGACGAGCCGGTAGCGGTCCATGTCGTTGCGGACGACCATGTCGAACGGCGTGGTCGTCGTGCCCATCTCCTTGTAGCCGCGCACATGGAGATGGGCGTGGCCGGGCCGCCGGTAGGCGAGCCGGTGGATCAGCCAGGGATAGCCGTGGTACGCGAAGATCACCGGCCGGTCCGGGGTGAACAGGGCACTGAAGTCGCGGTCGGTCATGCCGTGCGGATGGTCCTCCTGCGGCATCAGCCGGGTCATGTCCACGACGTTGACGACGCGCACGGCCAGCTCGGGCAGGTGCTCGCGGAGCAGCCCCGCCGCGGCCAGCGTCTCCTGCGTCGGCACGTCCCCGGCGCAGGCGAGGACGACGTCCGGCCCCGCGCCCCGCCGCTCGGTCCCCGCCCACTCCCAGACGCCCGCGCCGCGCGCGCAGTGCGCGCGGGCCTGCTCCAGGTCGAGCCAGTCGAACGTCGGCTGCTTCCCGGCGACCACGACGTTGACGGTGTCCCGCGTCCGCAGCACATGATCGGCCACGCACAGCAGGGTGTTGGCGTCCGGCGGCAGGTACGCGCGTACCGCGTGCGGGCTCTTGTTCAGGATGTGGTCGATGAAGCCGGGGTCCTGATGGGAGAAGCCGTTGTGGTCCTGGCGCCAGACGTGCGAGGTCAGCAGGTAGTTGAAGCCCGGCACCGGGGCCCGCCAGGGGACCGCGCGGGCGCTGTCGATCCACTTCACGTGCTGGGCGGCCATGGAGGCGACGATGTGCGCGAACGCCTCGTACGAGGAGAACAGCCCGTGCCGCCCGGTGAGCACGTACCCCTCCAGCCACCCCTGGCACAGGTGCTCGGAGAGCACCTCCATCACCCGCCCGTGCGGCCCCAGATGCTCGTCCGTCGCGAGCGTCTCGGCCTGCCACGCCTTGTCCGTCGCCGCGTACAGGTCCTGGAGCCGGTTGGAGGCGGTCTCGTCCGCGCCCATCACCCGGAAGTCGCGCCGCTGGGCGGTGTCGGCCATCACCTGGCGCAGCAGCCCGCCCAGCACCTTCGTCGGCTCGTGCGCCTGGTCGCCGGGCTTGTCGAGCTGGACGGCGAAGTGCTTGAGGTCGGGCAGCGGCAGCTCCCGTACGAGGCGGCCGCCGTTGGCGTGCGGGTTGGCGCCGAGCCTGCGGTCGCCCGTGGGCACGCAGGCCAGCACCTCGGGGCGCGGGCGGCCGTCGGGGTCGAACAGCTCGTCCGGCGCGTAGCCGCGCAGCCAGCTCTCCAGCTGCCGCCGGTGGTCGGCGTTCTCCCGCACACCGGACAGCGGCACCTGATGCGCGCGCCACGTGTTCTCGACGGGCTGCCCGTCCACCTCCGCCGGCCCGGTCCAGCCCTTCGGGGTGCGCAGCACGATCATGGGCCAGCGGGGCCGCCGCCTCTCGCCGTCCACGCGCGCCGCCCGCTGGTGGGCGGCGATACGGTCGAGGGCCAGGTCCACCGCGGCGGCCATGTCCTGGTGGACGCGGGCCGGGTCGTCGCCCTCGACGTGCAGCGGCTCGTGACCGTACCCGCGCAGCAGGGAGTCCAGCTCGTCCTGGGGCAGGCGGGCCAGCACCGTGGGGTTGGCGATCTTGTAGCCGTTGAGGTGCAGGATGGGCAGGACAGCGCCGTCGTGGACCGGGTCGAGGAACTTGTTCGCGTGCCAGGACGCGGCGAGCGGCCCCGTCTCGGCCTCGCCGTCGCCGATCACACAGGCGGCCAGCAACCGCGGGTTGTCGAGCGCCGCGCCGTAGGCGTGCGCGAGGGAATAGCCCAGCTCACCGCCCTCGTGGAAGGAGCCGGGCACCTCGGGCGCCGCATGGCTCGGCACCCCGCCGGGGAAGGAGAACTGCCGGAAGAGCCGGGCCATCCCCGCGGTGTCCCGGCCGAGATCCGGGTCCATGTCGCCGTACGAGCCGTCCAGCCAGGCGCCCGCCAGCACGGCCGGCCCGCCGTGGCCGGGGCCCCACACGCAGACCGCGTCGAGATCGCGGGCCGTGATCACCCGGTTGAGGTGGGTGTAGACGAGGTTGAGGCCGGGGCAGGTGCCCCAGTGCCCCAGCAGCCGGGGCTTGATGTGCTCGGGCCGCAGCTCCTCGCGGAGCAGAGGGTTCCCGGTGAGATACAGCTGGCAGGCGGCCAGGTAGTTGAGGGCGCGCCAGTGCGCCAGCAGATGGTCGAGTTCGTCCGCGTCGAGCGGCGTACGCGTCTCCATGAGCAGCCCTTCGTCGGGTACGGGCGACTATGGCCCGCCTCCCCGCAGCGCGCACGGGCATGCGCGGCCGGACGGTGCGGTACCGGCCACGCCTCAGGACGCGCGCCGGGGCGACTTCTTGGCGGCGGCCTTCTTCGCGGCCTTGACGGTGCCCTTCTTCGCCGTGCTCTTCTTGGCCTCGGTGTTTTTCGCCGTGCTCTTCGCCGAACCAGCGCTCGTCGTCGAAGCAGCGCTCTTCGCCGAACCGGCGCTCTTCGTGGTGCTCTTCTTCGCGGCGGACTTCTTGGCCGGGCCGGTGGACTTGGACGTCTTACGGGCCGCCGTCCGGCCGCCCTTCTCGCCACGCTCCTCGTTGTCCGCCCGGTCGATCGACGCCTGGAGGGCGGACATGAGGTCGATGACATTGTCCGGCGCGGCGGTGGTCTCCGTCCTGGCGGCGGGCTTCTTCTTGTCCAGCCGGGCGGTGACCAGCTCGTCCAGGGCGCGCTGGTATTCGTCCTCCAGGCCGTCGAGGTCGAAGTCCTCCGAGAGGGTGTCCATGAGGCTCGTCGCCATCTTCAGCTCCTGCGGACGCACGGTCACGGAGTCGGGCGGCGCGAGACCGGCGCTGTCGCGGATCTCGTCGGGCCAGTACATGGTGTGCACCATCATGAGGTCGTCCTGGACGCGCAGCAGGGCCAGCGACTCCCGCGTCCGGATCGTGATCTTGCTGACGGCGACCCGGTCCGTCTTCTTGAGCGTCTCGCGCAGCAGCACGTACGGCTTATTGGCCGCGCCGTTCTCGGGAGCGAGGTAGTAGGAGCGCGCCAGTTGCAGCGGCGTGATGTGGTCGGCGTCGACGAAGGCGAGCACATCGATGAGGTTCTTGCTGGGCAGCGGGAGATCGGCCAGGTCGTCCTTGGTCAGGATCGCGGTGCGGCCCTCGTCGTCCTCGTAGCCCTTGGCGATGTGCTCGTAGCCGACATCCTCCCCGCACACGGAGCACACGCTCCGGCGGCGGACGCGCCCGCCGTCCTTGTCGTGGACCTCGTGGAGCCTGACGCCGTGGTCCTCGGTGGCCGCGTACAGCTTGACCGGCACGGAAACCAGCCCGAAACCAATCGCCCCTTTCCACATGGTTCGCATAATTTCGTACCTCCATGGGGAATTTCCACACTATGCCCACATCGCAGGACCGGCAGGCCGTGGAGTTCGACGGCCACCGCCTCTCCCTGACCCACCTGGACCGCGTGGTCTTCCCCGCCTCGGGCCACACCAAGGCCCAGCTGCTGCACTACTACGCGACGATCGCCGCCGCGATGGTGCCGCACACCGCCGACCGCGCCGCCTCCTTCATCCGCGCCCCGGAAGGCCCCGCCGGGCAGTCCTGGTACGCCAAGAACCCGCCCGGCGGCACCCCCGACTGGGTGCGCCTGGTGCCCGTACCCGGCAAGGACGGGCCCGTCGACCACATCACCGTCGACTCCACCGCCACCCTGGTGGCGATGGCGAACCTCGGCGCGTACGAATTCCACGTCCCGCAGTGGACCGGCGCCGCGGGACCGGACGGCCACGACCGCCTCGTACTCGACCTCGACCCCGGACCCGGCACGGACCTGGTGGTGTGCTGCCGGGTCGCGCTGCGGCTGCGGCAGCTCCTGGACGACGACGGGCTGACGGCCCGCCCCGTGGTCTCCGGCTCGAAGGGGATGCACCTGTACGCGCCGCTGCACCCGGCGGCGGGCCGCGCCGTCAGCGCGTACGCCAAGGAGCTGGCCACCCGGATGGAGGACGAACACCCCGGGCTGGTCGTCGTGACGATGGCGCGCGACGCGCGCGCCGGGAAGGTGCTGATCGACTGGTCGCAGAACACGACCGCCAAGACGACCGCCGCGCCGTACACGCTGCGGCTGCGCGACCATCCGCGCATCGCGACGCCTGTCGACTGGGACGAGGTCGAGAGCTGCCGCGCGCCGGGAGACCTCGCCTTCACGCCGGAACAGGTCCTGGACCGGGTGGCCGCGCGCGGCGACCTGCTGGCCCCGCTTCTCGGTGATGCGGCGCGGGAGCGGCTGCCCTGAGGCAGTCGCCGACCGGTCGCGGCCCCGCGCCGACCAGGCCGTACGCCGTCCGGGGGACAAGGCGGCCGACCGTGTGTGAACCGCACCGGGCCGGGCGAGATCTCGGCCATGGCCCGCCCGTCCCCGCCGCCCGCGCCCCTGCCCCGGATCGCCCCCATGCTCGCGACCGCGGGACGGCTGCCGGTGCCCGGAGCGGCGGAACGGTGGGCGGCGGAGACCAAATACGACGGACAGCGGAGCGTGCTGTACCTGCCCGGGGACGGCTCGGCGGAGCTGCGCGCCCGCTCCGGCGCCGACATCACCCGCGCGTACCCGGAGCTGAGCGCCCTGGGCGGCGCCCTCGGCGACGCCACCGCCGTACTGGACGGGGAGATCGTCGCGCTCGACGGCCGGGGCCGCCCGGACTTCGAGCGGTTGCAGCCCCGCATGGCCCTCACCGGATCGCCCGCCAAGACCGCCCGCCTGGCGCGGGACGTCCCGGTCCGGCTGATCCTCTTCGACGCCATGTTCCTCGACGGCCGCGACCTGACCGGGCTCCCGTACGCCGAGCGCCGCCGCCTGCTGGAAGGGCTGGACCTCCGGGGCGCGCACTGGTCGACGCCGGCCGCGGTCGTCGGCCACGCGCAACAGGCGCTGGACGCCACCCGCGAGCAGGGCCTGGAAGGCATCGTGCTCAAACGGACCGACTCCGCGTACGAGCCGGGGACCCGCTCCCGAGCCTGGATCAAGATCCGGCACGTCCGCACGCTGGACGCGATCGTCGGCGGATGGGTGCCGGGCCGGGGCCGGCTGACCGGACTCCCGGGAGCACTGCTCGTAGGACAGCGCCAGGACGGCGGCGCGCTGCGCTATCTCGGCAGCGTCGGCACCGGATGGAGCGAGCGCGAGCGCGCCGCCATCGCCGAACTGCTGCGGATCTCCGCGATCGACCACTGCCCCTTCGACACCGTGCCGCCGGTGGCCGGCGCCCGGTGGGTGCTGCCGCGCCTGGTCGGTGAGATCGGGTACGCGACCCGCACGCGCGCCGGGCTCCTGCGGCACCCGTCATGGCACCGGCTGCGACCCGACCTGGCGCCCGAGGACATCGACTGACCGGTCGCCCGGTACGGGCCGGGGCCCTGGGCATACGCGCGTACGTACCGTCACGCGGACTCGGTCGCGCTCCTCAGCAGGTCCCCCGTCTCGTCGAGGGCGGCCGTGAGCGCCTTCGGCTCGGGGGTGAGTGCGGCCAGGACGGCGTCGACGCCGCGCAGCCCCGCCCGGTCGAGCAGCGTCTTCTCGTTCGTGACCCACTCGCCCCGCGCCGCCAGCACCGCGTGCGCGGCCTGGCAGGCGGCGGTGGCGATGGCGCCCGCGCAGTCGGTCAGCCGTCCGTGCTCGGCGTGGGCGGAACGGGCGTAGGCGAGGGTCAGTTCGGCCGTGCCCCGCCACTGCTCGTACGCCGCGCGGCGCAGCGACGCGGGGTATTCGGGGCGGGGCAGCTCGCCGTGGAGCACCTTGTTGACGGCCAGTTCGGCGACGACCAAGTACGTCGGGATTCCGGCGAGATGGAACATGAGCCGCTCGATGCCGAACCGCCCCTCGCGGGCCTCGGCGAGCCGGTGCTCGACGTCGTCGAGATCGCGGTAGTGCACGTCCACATGGCGCTCGCCGACCGTGAGCCAGGCCCCGCCGTTGAACACCCCGCCGCCCCACGCGCCGATCTCGGAGACCTCCCCGGGCCAGCCGAGAGCGCGCAGACTGTCGGGGGAGAACTCGCCCCGGTAGTAGACGGCGAAGTCCCAGTCGCTGTCCGGCCGGTGGGTGCCGGTGGCCCGCGACCCGCCCAAGGCGACGGCCCGCACGCCGGGCAGGCCCGCGAGCTGTTCCGTCAGGAGGGCTGCGAAGGCTTCGTCGTCGTCCGGGTGCATGGGGGAGAGGATAGTGGCGGGGCCGGCGGCGCTTTCGCCGAGGGCGGCCCGTGGCGGTCATGGCGTTCGCCGGGTGCGGGTCCATTCCAGGAGGCGGCGGGCCGTCCAGGTGTTGATGACGCGCTCGGCGGGGATGCCGCACTCCTCGGCGCGGGCGCAGCCGAGGATCTGCCAGTCCAGCTGGCCCGGCGCGTGGGCGTCGCTGTCGATCGCGAACAGGACCCCGGCGTCCAGGGCCTGGCGGAGCAGACGGCGCGGCGGATCGAGACGGTCCGGCCGGCTGTTGATCTCGACCGCGGTGCCGAACCTCGCGCAGGCCGCGAACACCATCGCCGCGTCGAACCGCGACTCTGGGCGCCCCTTTCCGGTCACGAGCCGCCCGGTGCAATGCCCCAGGACGTCCACCAGCGGGCTCGCGACGGCCGCCACCAGCCGCCGCGTCATCGCCGCCTCCTCCATCCGGAGCTTGGAGTGCGCCGAGGCCACGACCAGGTCCAAGCGGTCCAGCAGCTCCCGCTCCTGGTCCAGCGAGCCGTCGGCGAGGATGTCGCACTCGATGCCGGTCAGCAGCCGGAAGCCCTTCCCGAGCCGCCGGTCGACCGTGTGCACGGCCTCGATCTGTTTCCGCAGCCGCTCGGACGTCAGCCCGTTCGCGATCCGCAGCCGGGGGGAGTGGTCGGTGAGCACGGCCCACTCATGGCCCACCGATCGCGCGCCGCGGGCCATCGCCTCGATGGGGCTGCCGCCGTCCGACCAGTCCGAGTGCAGATGGCAGTCGCCGCGCAGCGCCTTCCGCAGGGCGCCGCCGCCCTCCGCGAGCGGCGCCTCGGCCGCCGCCTCCAGCCGGGCCAGATACTCGGGCATCTCGCCCGCGAGCGCCTCGGACACCACTCGCGCGGTCTTGGGGCCGATACCCGTCAGGCCCGTCAGCGTCCCGGACGAAGCGCGCTCCGCGGGCTCCCCGGCCGGCAGCGCGGCGATGACGTCCGAGGCGGT
>NZ_JBHVHQ010000413.1:0-7356 GCF_042800135.1 Streptomyces sp. NPDC057654
GACCCGGTACGGACCCGGCTCCGCCACCCGGCGTGCGGAGCCGGGCCCGGCGGCGGAACACGGCCGGAACGGACGGCACTCCCCACGCCCGCGATCTTCCCGATAACGTGACCGGAGCGGCGTACTGGGGAGGAAACCGTGGATCCGTTCACCATGACGGCGGTGCTGTCGGCGCTCAACACCGTGGGGCAGGGGGCCATGTCGGGGGCCGCCGGAGAGCTGGGCAGACGCACCTCCGAAGGGCTGGCCGGGCTCGTACGGCGGCTCTGGCACAGGGGCGGCAGCGGCGCGCCCGACGACCCCACCGCGCCCCTGGCGGCACCAGCCGACGATGACGAGCGCCGTCGGCTGGCCGCCCTGCTCATAGCAGAGGCCCGCCGCGAACCGGAGTTCGCCGACGACCTCGCGGCATGGCTGCGCGCCGCGCGCCGGCTGGAACCGTCCCCCTCGTCCGCCGTCGCGCGCCCTCGGCTGCTGCCGCCCGGCACCGCCGTGTTCACCAACCGCGACCACGTCCTCGCCGACATCACCGCCCTCCTCGACAGTCCGGCCGACAGCGGCGGTACGAGCCCCCGCATCGTCGCCCTCGTCGGACCGGGCGGCATCGGCAAGACCGCGACGGCGATCCACTGCGCCCGCGCCCTGGAGGAGCGCTTCCCCGACGGGCAGCTCCACACCGACCTCAAGGGGGACTCGGCGCGCACGGCCGTCGCCGCGTCCACCGCGCTTGTACGGTTCCTCGGCGCCCTCGGCGTGCCACCGGACAGGATCCCGGCCGACGAACAGGGCCAGGCCGACCTCTACCGTGACCGCACGGCCGGCCGACGCATGGCCGTCGTGCTCGACAACGCGCACTCGGCCGCGCAGCTCACGCCCCTGCTCACCGCCGCCCCCGGCTCGCTCGTCCTCGTCACCAGCCGCCACCGGCTGCCCGAGCTCGTACGCGACTACGGCGCCCGCGTCATCCGCCTCGACCCGCTGACCGCCGCGGACTCCGTCCTCCTGCTGTCGCGCGTCGCCGGCGCCGAGCCCCTCGCCCCGCACCGCCCGCACGCCGAGGCCGTCGCGGCCCGGTGCGGCGGCCTGCCGCTCGCCCTCTGCGAGACGGGCGCGCGCGTGGCCGTGCGGGAGCACCTCAACTGGCAGGTGCTGGAGCGGGAGTTCGCCCGCCGGGACGAAGAGCGTCGATCCGGATCCGGAGACCTCGCAGACATGACCGACCCAGCCGACCGATCCGACGACGACCCCGCCTACCGCGCCACCGACCTCTCCTACCGCGACCTCGCCGCCCCGGCCGCCCGCCTCTACCGGCTGCTCGGCCTGTGCCCCTGGCCCGGCATCCCCGTCGGCGCCGCCGCGGCGGCCGTCGGCGTGAGCGAGGACGAGGCGCGCCGCCTCCTCGAAGACCTTGCCGCCGTCCACCTGCTGGAGGAGGTCGGCGCGGAGCGCTACCGCTTCCACGACGTCGTACGGCAGCACGCCGAGCGACGCGCCCACGAGGAGGACGGCCGCAGGGGCACGGCGGACGCCGTCCGGCGCATGGCTCTGTGGTACCTGCGGTTCGCCGTGGCCGCCGACGCCCGCGTCATCCCCGGCCGCTGGCATCTCGGCCCCGCCTACGGCCAGTTGGGGGCGGGCGGCAGTCCCGAGTTCGCGTCCGCCCGTACGGCCCTCGCCGCGCTCCGGCGCGAGCACGAGAACCTCGCCGAGGCCGTGCGCGCCGCCGAGGAGTACGGATTCGACGAACTGGTCTGGCAGTTGTGTGAGGCGACATGGTCGCTGCACCTGCGGCTGGGTCTTCACGAGCAGTGGGTGGCGACCCACCTCAGGGGCGTACGGGCCGCGGCCCGCAGCGCCGAGGAGTTCGGCGACCGCCGGGCGGAGGGCCGAATGCGCGCCCAACTGTCGTTCGCCTATATGGGGCGCGGTCAATTGGCGGATGCCGCAAGGGAATTGACCGAAGCGGCAGCGGCGGACGAGCGGGCGGGCCACCGCCGCGGACAGGCCACCGCCGTGGAATCCCTCGGCCTGGTGCGCCTGCGGCAGTGGCGGTACGAGGCGGCCGAGCAGTGCTTCCGCCGGGCTCAGGACATCCTGCGGGGCATCACGCCGGGCGAGGACGGAGAGGCGGACGCGCCGCGCGCACTGGCGCTGCTGGAACACCACATCGGCCGCGCCCTGCGCGGCCAGGGCCGGCACTCCGACTCCGTACTCCAACTCCGCTACGCGCTCACCCAGTTCCACGACCTGCGTGAGCGCGACCGCTACAACGAGGCGCGGGTGCGGATGAGCCTCGGCGAGACGCTGCTCGCCGCAGGGGAGGCGGACGCCGCCCGTACGCCCCTGGACGAGGCCCTGACCGTGCTGGAGTCGGAGGGCGCCGTGCTCCAGCAGGCGGACGCGGCGGAACTGCGCGCGTCCTGCGCCAAGGCCCTGACGGATAGTGAGGACGAAGCGCGCCAACTGCGCCTGGCGCGCGGCTTGTACGAGACCGCGGGCGACGATGCCGCTGTGGCGCGGGTGGACGCGCGCATGGCGGAGCTGGCCTGAGGGGGGCCGTCTCCGCTCGTCTACTCGGCGTGCTCGACGGCCACTTGACGGCGTGTGTCACCCGTGACCACGACGATGCCCGCGGCCGTCGCCTCGTCCAGGGACTTGCCGCCCGCCAGCCAGGCGTGCAGGGCGGAGGCGTAGGCGGCCGGGTCGAGCGGGTCCGGACGGCCCAGGGCGTCGGGGGCGCCGGTCAAGTGGACGAGCTCCCCGTCGCGGGTGCGCGCGGCGCAGTGGCCCGGCCCCGTCACGTACGCGGCGAGCGCGCAGTGCGGGTGGCGGTCCAGGACCTCCGCCGTCCACGCGGGCGGCGGGCCCACGCGCGGGTCGTCCTGCGGCGCGTACCGCACGATGACGTCGGCGATCCGCAGGCGGCCGGTGTCCTGAGCGTCCTCGTGCACGACGGTGTGCGCCGCGTCCGTCTCCGTCTCCGGGGCCGCGTGTACGGGCTCGTGCGCCGGGTCGGCATAGCGGGTGACCGCGATCTCCGGCGGTCCGGCGCCGAGCAGCCGGGTCAGCACGCGCAGCGGCGCGGTGCGCTCGGCCGGTTCGTACGGGGGGAGCGGCAGCCGGTCGAGGAGCGCGGGGGCGGCGGGCTCGGGGACGCCGATGAGACGGTAGAAGGCACGGCGCAGCAGCGCGGCGGACTGGCCGGGAGACGACGTGGTGTGTGAGGCCAACTCCGCGTAGACATCCGGCTTGTGACGTTCCATCACCCGATCCAGCTGAGCGCGCAGGTCGCCGTACGGGCGCAGCCTCGGCGCGGTGCGGCCCAGGGCCGCGACCGGGGAGTCCGGGTCGAGGTCGCCGTCGGCGAAGGCGCCCAGCACGACGGGCGTGCCGAGGGCGGCGGCGTAGAACGTCACCGAGCCGTGGTCGCCGATGACGCAGTCCGCCGCGATCAGCGCCTGGCGCCAGCCGTCCAGCGGGGGTATGAGCGTGAGTCCGGCCCGGCGCGCCCGGTCCAGCCAGGCCCGTACCTGACCGGGGCCGTGGCCGTACCAGATGTTGGGATGCAGGACGGCCGCCGTGCGGTACTCGTCGGCGGGCAGCTCGGCCGCCAGCCGGGGGAGCAGCCAGGGCAGCAGATCGCCGTCGTCGCTGTCATGACCGCTGTTGTCGCCGTCCCCGTCGCCGAAGAGTGCGCGCGGCGACCAGGTCGAGTTGACCAGGATCAGCCGCTGGTCAGGGGCGACACCGAGGGCGCGGCGGAAGCGGTCGCGGAGCGGCAGGGCGTCGAGCGCGCGGTCGTAGCAGGGGTCGCCCGCGAGTACGGCGGTCGGCGCGGCTTCGGGGCAGGCGTCGGCCAGGCGCGCGAGCTGTTCGGGGTGGGACAGGACGGTCGCGGACGCGATGGGGCGGCCGTTGTACAGCAGCCACTCGGGGGAGAGGCCGAAAACGGGCGCGGGCGACGGGTGTCCGGTGTCCGGTGTCCGGTGTCCGGTGTCCGGTGTGGAGAGCCTTTTATTGTAGCCGACACCGTGCGACAGCACGGCCAACTCCCCCTGGAGCTGCTCCAGTTCACCGCCGTAGCTCGCCGACACCACAAGATCGACGGGTGTCGCCTTCGCCTGCTCCCACGGCAGCACCGGCAGTCCCGCCGCCGCCAGCAGCTCCGGCACCCCGGCGAGGAAGGGCGATGATCCCGTGCACGTGGCCAGCGCCTGCACCCGCAGGTCGTCGCGGAACAGCGGCAGTACGTCCAGCAGCCGCGTCGCCGACGTGACGTTGTGCACGACGAAGAGCACCTGGCGGCTCCGGCTCCGCGTCACCCACCGCGCTGCGTCGTGCCCGACCGGCACCCGTAGCCGCAGCCCTTCCGTCACCCCGCCACTCCCCGCCGTGCGCAACCCCAACCGCCCCCGTCACCGTCACCGAATCAAGAACGTCGCGCGATGGTACCTCCCGCCACACGCGTCGCCCCCGGCGGCAGGGGCCCGCCCGCACAGCGTCCGACGCGAGAATGCGCCGGCGCCCCACCCGTACGCTCCTGCACCCGCTTAGGCTGGCGCACATGACCGTCACCCCCGCACCGGACCCGGCCCAGGCGCCCCTCCTCGACCTCGGCGGCCGTACCGCCCTCGTCACCGGCGCGGCCGGCGGCATCGGCGCGGCCTGCGCGCTGCGCCTCGCCGCCGCGGGGGCGGCCGTACGGGCGGTGGACCGCGATGCCGCGGGTCTGGCGGAGCTGGTCGAGCGGGCCGCCGGCCTCGCCGGTCCCGTCGAGGCGGTGACCCTGGACCTGACCGATCTCGACGCCGCCGAGCGCACCGCGGCCGGCACGGACATCCTCGTCAACAACGCGGGCATCCAGCTGGTCCGCCCCATCGAGGAGTTCCCGCCCGAGGTCTTCTCGACCGTTCTCACGGTCATGCTGGAGGCACCCTTCCGGCTGGTGCGGGGCGCGCTGCCGCACATGTACGGGCAGGGGTGGGGGCGGATCGTCAACATCTCCTCCGTGCACGGTCTGCGGGCCTCCGCCTACAAAAGCGCGTACGTCGCCGCCAAGCACGGCCTCGAAGGGTTCTCCAAGGTCACCGCCCTCGAAGGGGCCGAGCACGGAGTGACGTCCAACTGCGTCAACCCCGGCTACGTCCGCACTCCGCTCGTCGAGAAGCAGATCGCGGACCAGGCGGCGGCCCACGGCATCTCCGCCGAGCGCGTGCTCGCCGACATCCTGCTCGCCGACTCCGCCCTGAAGCGGCTGGTGGAGCCCGCCGAGGTCGCCGAGGCCGTCGCCTACCTCTGCGGCCCGCGCAGCTCCTTCGTCACCGGCGCCTCGCTGACGATGGACGGCGGCTGGACCGCGCACTGAACCGCCCCGCACATCGGCTCCCAGGACGTCGCCGGGAAATGGTTCGTCCGCCTCGGCGGACATTGCGATCATGATCGGGTCATACTGAGCCCCCGCCGAGGAGTCCGATCCGCCATGCCCCCTGTTCCCGCCGTTCCCGCAGACCCCACCGTGGTCCATCCGATGCCGGAGCAGCCGCGCGTGGTGCTGCTCAAGCCGCTCGTCACGTCGCCGCTGATCGAGGTGGGGGAGTTCTCCTACTACGACGACCCGGACGACCCGGAGGCGTTCGAGACGCGCAATGTGCTGTACCACTACGGGCCGGAGAAGCTGGTCATCGGGAAGTTCTGCGCGCTGGGGGAGGGGGTGCGGTTCATCATGAACGGCGCCAACCACCGCATGGACGGGCCTTCGACCTTCCCGTTCCCCATCATGGGCGGCTCCTGGAGCGACCACTTCGACCTGATCACGGGCCTGCCCGGCAGGGGCGACACGGTGGTGGGCCACGACGTGTGGTTCGGGTACCGCGCCACGGTGATGCCGGGCGTCCGGATCGGCCACGGCGCGGTCATCGCCTCGGGCTCCGTGGTCGTCGACGACGTGCCCGACTACGGCATCGTCGGCGGCAATCCGGCACGCCTCATCCGGCGGCGCTTCGACGACGAGACCGTCGAGCGGCTGCTCACGGTCGCCTGGTGGGACTGGCCCGCCGAGCACATCACCGAGCACATCCGCACCATCATGTCCGGGAGCGTCGAGGAGCTTGAGGCTGCGGCGCCGGGTCGGTAGCCGCTCGGCGGCAGCAGCCCGTCGGCGGCCGTCGGACGACCGTCAGTTGTCCGAAGACCTTGACGGGGGCTTGGTCTAGTCCAATCATGTGAGTCGCTTCACGAACCGGGCGGCCCGCATCGGGCGCAGGGCCGCCCGGCCACGGAAGACGGTTCCTCCTGTACGTCCAGTACCGCTGTCCCGCGCGCGGCCGACCAGCCGTGCGCGGGGCGAGCGGCGGCGCGCCGCACGCGCGCCGTCCCACCCACCGGGAGTATGCATGAGACGTTTCAGACCGCTCCGGGCATGCCTCACCGCCGTCGCCACACTGGCCGCCTCGGCGGGCCTGGCCCTGGGGACCGGAGGGACGGCCCACGCGGCCACCCCCCTGCCCCCGCACGTGTTCGCCCCGTACTTCGAGGCGTACAGCAACGACAGCCCCGCCGACCTCGCGGCGAAGTCCGGGGCGAAATACCTGACCATGGCGTTCCTCCAGACGGCGACCAAGGGCTCCTGCACGCCGTACTGGAACGGCAACCAGTCACAGCCGGTCTCGCCCGAGATCTTCGGCAAGGACTTCACCACCATCCGCTCGCGCGGCGGCGACGTCATCCCGTCCTTCGGCGGCTACACCGCGACCCACAACGGCACGGAGATCGCCGACAGCTGCACGGACGTCGACGCGATAGCCGCCGCGTTCGAGAAGGTCATCACCACCTACGACATCCCCCGCATCGACCTCGACATCGAGGACAACTCCCTCACCAACAGCGCCGGGATCGACCGCCGCAACAAGGCGATCAAGAAGGTGCAGGACTGGGCCGCGGCCAACGGCCGCTCCATCCAGTTCTCGTACACCCTCCCCACCACGACGAGCGGCCTCGCGGACAGCGGGCTGGCCGTCCTGCGCAACGCGGTGAGCAACGGCGCCCGCATCGACGTCGTCAACATCATGACCTTCGACTACTACGACGGCGCCACCCACCAGATGGCCCTCGACACCCAGCGCTCCGCCGCCGGACTCCAGGGCCAGCTCGCCCAGCTCTACCCCGGCAAGAGCCAGGCACAGCTCTGGGGCATGATCGGCGTCACCGAGATGCCCGGCATCGACGACTACGGCCCGGGGGAGACGTTCACCACCGCCGACGCCGCCACCGTCTACAAGTGGGCCGTCGAGAAGGGCATCAACACCCTCTCCTTCTGGGCGCTCCAGCGCGACAACGGCGGCTGCCCCGGCACCGGCG
>NZ_JBHVHQ010000414.1:0-7339 GCF_042800135.1 Streptomyces sp. NPDC057654
GTCACGCACAGGGGCCGGACCTTTTACCAACAGTGTCCGTATCGGCCGGCCCCGGCCCGGCGCTCAGGCCGTGCACGCGAGGGGCGGCGCCTCGCTGACCGCGTGCGTGAATGTGTCCCGGCTGCGGCGTATCTCGGTGACCAGCGCCCGCCCGACCTCGGCGGTCGCCGGCCTGGCGGGGACCTCGATCTCCCGGCTCGTCCACCAGGTGCCGCCGGCGGGCTTGTCCTCCCGGAAGGTGACGTGGAAGCGGAGCCGCGTCGCCCCGTCCGGCACCGCCTCCAGGCGGACGCAGAAGTCCGCTTCGGGCACCTCGATCCGGATGACGTCGCCGACGCAGGACATCCGTATCGCGTCGGGCACGGCCTCGTCGCACAGCAGGGCGGCGTGGCGCGCGGCGCTCCCCGCGATCGAGACCCTGGGCCGTCGTTCGTCAGGCCGCCGGTCCGCGGACCTTCGCTCGGCCGCCATCAGACACTCCTCTCGGGCTCGGCGCCGGCGGTCCCCTTGCGGTTCTCCCAGGCGACAGCGGCGACCTTGCGGAAGAAGCCGGCGTAGTTCCGCTCGACGTACACGGCCAGCTCCTGGACCTCGGGGTGGCGTTCCCGAAGTCTGTTGATCGGTACGACCATCGCCGCGTGGTGCTCGACGTGGAGGTTGTTGCCGTTGGTGAACCAGGTGGTCAGCCAACTCCCCTGTATCGAGCGGGTGTTGCGCAGCACGTCGGTGGTGCTGGTCTCGCACAGCAGGTGCTCCGGCAGCTCCACCAGGAAGTGCAGGGGCACGGCGAAGGCCAGCGGGAGCACCCACAGCCGCAGCACGGGCCCGCCGGACCCGAGGGCGGCGGCGGTCACGGCGGCGGCCATGACCAGGCCGAACACCCGGTACTCGGAGACGATCTCCTTGCGCCGCCGCTCCGCGATCTGGCCGATGTCGTAGGACCAGTTGCCGGTCCAGCTGCGCAGCACGTCGCGGAGGACGGAGCCGATCCGCGGATAGTCCAGCAGGCCGCGCAGCAGCAGTCCCGAAGTGATCGGTTTGCGGGTGTCGAATCCGAAGAACTCCGAGTCCTGCGGGGTGCCCAGATACCGGTGGTGCTGCAAGTGCCGGACCCGGTAGTGACTGTAGGAGACCAGCAGGGGAATGCCGAGGGGGATTCCCACCAGCCGGTGGAGTTTGGCGGACCGGAAAGAGGAATGGTGCAGGCATTGGTGCTGGAGTTCCACCATATGGGTGTATACCGCGCCGAGCAGCAGTGCACCGGTCAGCGCGAGAAGCCAATTCGCACTCATTGCGAGATACCCGCAGGCCACGGCGAGGCCGACGGCCAGAACCAACTTGAAGGTGAAGACCGCCTCGTCCCGGCCGGAGACCCGGCTCTTGCGGAAGAGTAACCCGGGTGAATTCTGCGACGCCGCGGTGGTCATCGCACTTCCCCTCGCTTCGGCAAGGCGCGCATGGCGTCCCAGATGCGCCGGTAATAGGCGTTGGCCACGCGCACCCGGGTGGCGACGCCGAGGGAGATCTCCCGCAGGAGTTCCGGTGAACGGCCGACCAGCGGCAGGAAGACGCCTTCGAACCATTCGGCGCCGTGGTCGGCGTCGACGTGGACGTGGACGCGCTGGTAGTCGATGACGTCCCCGGGCACGCCGAGGCGGTTGCAGCCGTCGACCATGGCTTGAAAACGCGGTGAGGCGCTCTGCTCCAGCACCCCCATCGCCCCGAGCGCACGGGGGTTGAGATGGCGGTGGATGCCGTACATCAGGAGCATGCTGGCGTTCTCGAAGGCTTCGGGGCAGAACAGCGCCTCGCGGCCGATTCCGGCCTCGGCCAGCTGTTTGCGCATATAGACGGCGGAGTGCTCGAACATGCGGGTGTGGACGTGGTCGAGTTCGCCCTCCCCCATTTCGTCCCAGTAGTTCTCGGCGATGGTGAGTTTGGTCTTGCCCTCCGTGCCGATCTGCACCATGGCCATGAGGTCGTCGAATTTGCTGTCGACGAGTTCCTCGCCCATGAAGAAGAGCGCCATCTCCTCCAGGGTCGCCTCGTGGGCGAGGTAGTCGCAGAACTCCGGCTGCGTGTGCTGTGCCGCGACCTTCAGGAACCAGTCGTGGAAGGCCTCGCCGGTCTGGGGCAGCGTCGCCGTGTCGACCTGCGCGTCCTCCCAGGCCAGCCAGGCGTTCTCGATCTCGACGATCTCGGGGTCCGCGTTGAGGCGCGGGATGGCGGCGAAGTCCTCGGGCCCGCCCATGTAGGCCACGTAGTAGGCGTGCAGCCGGCTCAGCAGCGCTTCCCTCGCCACCGGGTCGGGTGCGCCGTGCCGCGGAAATGCCCTGCTGATCTGCTCGGTGTGCGAGGCGGCGGGCGCCGTCCCCACGGCGGTGAATGTCACGATGCGTTCCCTCTCTGCCGAAGCGATTCCGCCGCGGAGGAGACCGTAGGGCGTTCAGAGGCGCCCAATACGGCTCCGCAGGACATGAATCGCGTGGTCACGGCCCCGGACCGAGCCGCGTGGAAGAACTGGTGGAGATCCTTCCGCTGCCGGCCGAGGAAGATCCGAACACATCAGAAGATGAGAATGATCGACTCGCCGCGATCATGGGCGCGGTGCGCGGCCCGGCCTCCCGCTGCGGCGTAACCGTGGGGTGAATCAAGCATTCCGCTTGGCGTAGCGGCTGCAAACGTCACACTCCGCCGACATAAGCCATCATGCCGAGAGATTGAACAATCATTGCGGGACGGCCGGGGCGACGGAACGATTCCCGTGTCAGCGGGCGCGGACGGAATGATTTCCGCGTCCGCACGCACAACGGACAGGGGAGGCATTGATGACGGAACGGCCCTTCTACCGCGAAGGGGCGTTGCGTATGCAGGAAACCCTGCGCACGCGACGCCTCGCGGACCACATCGCCGGAAAATATGTGACCGATTATCTGGACGAGGCCGCGACCGCGATGCTGCGGCGGGCGGACTGCTTCTACCTGGCGACGGCCGACGCCGAAGGGTACCCCGACTGCTCCTACAAGGGCGGGCTGCCCGGATTCGTCCACGTACCGCATCCCGGACTGCTCCGCTTCCCCAGCTACGACGGAAACGGCATGTTCCGGAGCCTGGGCAATATTCTCGACAATCCGCGGATCGGCATGCTCTTCATCGACTACGACCAGCCGATCAAACTGCGCGTGAACGGCACGGCGCACGTATCGACGGACGGCGGTCTGCTCACCGAATTCCCGGAGGCGGACGCCGTGGTCGAGGTGCGGGTGCGGCAGGTGTTCGAGAATTGCCCCCGTTACCTGCACGACGTGCGCGTGGGGCAGTACTCGGACCATGTCCCCCGTCCCCACCACGCCCCGCCGGACCCGGACTGGAAACTCAAGGACGAGTACCAGGGCCTGGTGCGCCTGCGGAATTCATGACAGACCCTCAGCTGCTGTGCGCGAGGGCCGAGGTGCGCGAGTACGCGCGTTTGAGCCGCTGCCGCAGGATGAGGAACCAACTCGTCACCGCGGCCGACGACTTGGCCACCAGCACGATGGTCCGCGCCGGGGCCGGGATGCCGGCGACGTCCACCGACCGGGTCAGCCCGTCCCGCCGTACCAGCGCCGAGGACGGGACGTAGGTGATCGCCCGCAGCGCCACGGCCATCTCCTGCGCCAGCGCCCAGTCGTCGGTGCGGCCGACGATGCGGGTGAGGATGCCGTGGCGCGCGAAGTGCGAGGTGACGAGGCGGTCGCAGTCCGAGCCGACGCGCGGCAGTATCCAGGGGAAGGCGGACAGCGAGTCCGAGCCCGAACGGACCGCGGAGGACAGCAGTTTCGGCGGTCCGACGAGCACGAACGACTCGTGCCGCAGCGGCACCGTACGGAAGCGCACGTCCTCCGGTTCGGTCGCCTCCTGTATGGAGATCGCGGCGTCCAGGCTGCCGGCCTGCACGAGATCGCGCCCCTCGTGCGGGCTCGTCTCATACAGTTCGAGGCCGAAAGGGAGGCCGCTCCCGACTCCGAGAGCCGGGAGGACGCAGTTGCCCATCGCCGAGGGAAAGGCGCCGAGCCGCACACAGGGTTTGCCGCGCGGCGGCGAGGCCCCGTGCTCCTGGTGCTCGGAGACGGACGTCTCCCACAGATCGGCGATCTTCGAGGCGACCTGGGCGATCACCGATCCGCTGTCCGTCAGCCGGATGCCGCGCCCTTCAGGCTCCACCAGCGGAAATCCGCACTCCGAGCTGAGCGCCTTGATCTGCTGGGACACCGCGGACGGGGATAAGTGCAAGGCCTTGGCCGCGGCATGGATTCCGCCGTGGCAGCGTACGGAATCCAATGTCCTGAGCTGCTGAAGGTTGGCCATTGCTCCGCTCTCGTCGGGGGGCCCGACGACGACGTCAGGCCCATCGGGAGTATCCAAGGAAAGCGCGCACGGGGAAGGTGCCGAGCCCGGCGACCTTGATGGGAACGGCGGTGAATCGCCCCCCTCGCTCCGGGACGAGGGAGAGGTTGGTGAGGTGCTCGACCAGCGGGATGCCCGCGCCGAGCAGTTCCGTGTGCGCCGGACGTTCACGTATGTGTGTGGCGTCGATGTTGAGGGAGTCGATTCCCACGAGCGCCGGGTCGGCCTCGGCGAGCAGCGCCGCGGCCTCGGCGGACAGGTGGGGGTGCTGACCGTTCTCGTAGGTGTCGGTGGCCCAGTGCCGCGACCAGCCGGTCCTGATGAGCACGGCGCGGCCGCGCAGGTCGGCCTGGTCGAAACACTCGGGCCCGATGGTCTGCTTGTCCGTCTCGACCAGGGTGACGGGCACCCCGGCGACGCGGGCCAGATCCAGGGCGGTGAGGTCATAGCCGTCCGCGAAGCGGTGGAAGGGGACGTCCATGTAGGTGCCGGTCTGGCCGACCATGCAGATCTTGCCCAGGTGGAACTCGGTTCCCGGGTCGTACAACTCGCGCGACTGCTCGCGGGAGATGTGGTCCGTGAGCACGGGCTGCGGCATCCCCGGGTAGGCCGTCGCACCGGAGACGATCTCGTGGCTGAGGTCCACGAACACGTCTGCGGCGCCACCGTGGCGGAAGGACCCCTGCGAGCGGGACGGAGGGGAGCTGTTCACCATGAAGGGTCCACCTTCTCTTCTATGGAGTGGGCAATGATCGTCAGAGGGTCTGGCGTCGTACAAGGAGGCCCGTCGTATTTTGGCCACCCCGGCTCACTGCGGCGTGTGGGTCGGGGCCTCGGCCTGGATCTCGTCGGGCGACAGTTGGGCGATGCGGTGCTCGGTGCGCGTATCGCGCAGGGCGAGCGGGGCGGCGAGGAGGATCAGGACCGCGGCGGCGGAGAAGGAGCCGTCGACCCCCAGGGCGTGCGAGGTGAGTCCGACGGCCACGGCGCCGATCCCCGTCCCGGCGTCGTAGGCCATGTTCCACGCGGTGCTGGCCGCTCCGTGACCGCGGGGCCCGGCCCGCCGGAACATGATCACGAGCGTGTCGTTCTGGAGGGCGCCGAAGCCCAGGCCGTAGACGGAGGCCGCGACGGCGGCGAGCACCGATGCGTCGCCGGACCCGGCGGTGGCCAGCCCGAGGCCGCCCATGCCCAGGACGCACCCCAGCACACTGGGCACGAGCAGCTTCCCGGTGCCCCGGCGGTCGCTGAAGACGCCCGCCGCCCAGCGCCCGACGACGATGGCGCCGGAGAGCAGGAACAGCGCGACGGGCGCGGCCGAGGAGTCGCTGAGCGCCAGCGGGAGGAACGTCGTCACGCCGCCCAGCGCGCCGGCCATCAGGACCTGACGCAGGCTCAGCCGCCGCAGCAGCCATCTCATACACAGCTGCACGCCCACGGTCGTCGCCATCGTCACGCCGGTCACGGCGCCCACGCCGGCGTTCCCGGAGCCGCCCTGCGCGGACCAGAGCGGCGCGACCGACAGCAGCGGCGCGTAGTTGGAGAAGGTCCCCACCGTCGCGGCGAGCAGCAGCAGGAAGTCCCGGCCGGCCAGGCCGGTGCTCTCGCCGCCGGCGGATCCCCGGCGCTGTGTGCTGGATGGGTGCATGCCAGCAGTTTTGCCGTTCGCGTCGATCGCGTCCAACGAACGATTGCGATGGCTTCCATTCGAGAATACGATTGATCAGTGGAGCTGAAGCATCTGTCGACCTTCGTCGTGGTGGCCCAGCGGTTGAACTTCACCGGCGCCGCCCAGGAACTGGGCTATGTGCAGTCCAGCGTCACCGCGCACATCAAGGCCCTGGAGCGCGACCTCGGCCTCCCGCTCTTCGACCGGCTCGGCCGCCGGGTGGTCCTCACGGACGCGGGCCGCGAACTGCGCAACCACGCCCAGAACCTCCTGAACTACGCCGAGCAGGCCACGGAGGCGGTGCAGCGGGCGGGCGGCGATCCGGGGCGGGTGCGCGGCACGCTGCGCATCGCCGCCCCCGAGAGCCTCTGCGCGCACCGCCTGCCCCCCGTGCTGCGCGCGCTGAAGAACAGCTTCCCGCTGCTCCAGGTGGCGTTCGGCCCGGCGAACCGGACCTCGCTGATGACCTCGCTCGGCGAGGGCTACCTCGACGCCGGCTTCCTCCTGGAGGAGGAGGTGAGCGGTCCCATGGTGACCGCCGACCGGCTGGCGGAGGAGGCGCTGCGCCTGGTCGCCGGGCCGGACCACCCGCTGGCCCGGCGCGAGGTCGTGCGTACCGCGGATCTGGCGGACGAGACGCTGCTGCTCATCGAGAAGGGCTGTGCGCAGCGCGAGGTGATGGACCGGGAGCTGAGGAAGGCCGCGGTACGCCCCGCGACGATGGAGTTCGTCAGCACGGAGGCGCTCAAGCGGTGCGCCGAGGCGGGCCTGGGCGTGGCGCTGCTGCCGCGCACCACGGTCGCCGACGAGATCCGCCGCGGCCGGCTCACCGCGCTGCCGTGGACCGCCCGCCCCGTCCTCGGCGTCTACCTCGTCCTGCACAAGGACCGTCAGCCCACCTCGGCCCTGCGCACGCTGACCGCACTGGCCCGCGCCGAGTTCCGGCGCACCGCCGACGATCCCGTGGGCGCGGTGAGCTGACGCGCCGGAGCCGCTACCTGCGGCGGCCGAAGGTGACGTAGCGGCCCACCAGCCAGCCGATCACCAGCATCACGGCCAGCGCGATCCACAGCGGGACCGTGACCTCGGGCAGCAGCAGCCGGATCTTGACCTGGCGGGTGTTCTCGAAGACGAAGACGAGCGCGAGGACCGCGATCACCAGCAGGACCAGGCGGCCCGGCGTCGCCAGCTCCCGGACCCTGCCGCCCGAGGCGCCGCCGCCCGTCTTCGTCGAGGTCTTGGAGCTCATGGCGTGACCCTTCCGTCGGTGTGGGGCCGCCGGGC
>NZ_JBHVHQ010000415.1:0-7281 GCF_042800135.1 Streptomyces sp. NPDC057654
CGGCGAAGGTGAGCATCTTGCCGTTGAGGGCGACGGTGACCTCGCTGGTCAGGCCGCGCGGGTTGACCTTGAGGACGCGTACGTCCGCGTCCTCGGCGTCGCCGTACGTGACGACCTCGATGTCGTGGCGGCCGGCGATGCGCCTGGTGAGCTCGCGCGCGCCGGGGTGGTCGGCGGAGATGACGAGGGTGCCGCCGGGGCGTACGCGGCCGACGAAGGTCTCGAAGGACTCGTAGATCTCGTCCATCGAGGCGTAGTTGGCGTGGTGGTCCAGCTCGACGTTGAGGATGATCGCGACCTGGGGCGCGTACTTGTGGAAGCTGCGGTCGCTCTCGTCTGCCTCGGCGACGAAGATCTCGCCCTCGCCGTGCCGCGCGTTGGAGCCGGGTGCGTCGAGGTCGCCGCCGATCGCGTACGAGGGGTCGAGGCCGAGGGCGCCGAGGGAGACGGCGAGCATGGAGGTGGTGGTCGTCTTGCCGTGCGTACCGGCGACGGCGATGGGGCTGAGGCCGTCCATCAGCGCGGCGAGGGCGTCGGAGCGGTGCACGACGGGGACACCGCGCTCGGCGGCGGCCGTCAGCTCGGGGTTGTCCTGGCGGATGGCGCTGGAGACGACGACGCAGGTCGCGTCGGCGGCGAGGTGCTCGGCGGCGTGGCCGATGTGCACGGTGGCGCCGAGGTCGCGGAGGGCCGCGGCGGTCGCCGACTCGCGGGAGTCGCTGCCTGCCACGTGGGCGCCGCGCTGCGCGAGGATCTTGGCGATGCCCGACATCCCGGCGCCGCCGATGCCGATGAAGTGCGGTCGTTCCATGGCGGACGGGATGCTGGGGGCCATGCGCTCTCCATACGGTGCTCTGGGGGGGGCTGTTCTGATCTTGTCTTGCTTTTGTCTTGCTCAGGGACGGCCTGCGACCGACGACGATTGTCGCATTCCTCGGGGGTGGGCGGGCGTGCGGTGCGGCGAAGGTGGCGGCCAAGGGCCACCGGTCACCGGTCACCGGTCACCGGCAGATGGACGCCTCCAGGAGGCGATAGGCATCGGCGCGGCCACGCTTGGCCGGGCCGGGGTCGGCGGTGACGGCAATGGTGGCGGCGCGGCCGTCGTCGGTCGCGGAGGGGTAGACGGCGTAGCCGAGGTAGTCGCCGTCGTGGCCCCACATCAGGCCGCCGCAGCTCAGCGGCTGGCTGGAGAGACCCAGGCCGAAGCGGGTGCCCTTCGGGTAGTCGGCATCGGCCGGGATCGGCACGGTTTTACGCATCTGGGCGAGTTGATCTTTTTTGAGCAGCTTGCCGCCCAGCAGCGCGCTGAAGAAGCGGTTCAGGTCGCTCGGCGTGGAGATCAGGTCGCCGGACGCCCAGGCCGAGGACGGGTCCAGTTCGGTGACGTCGAGCAGGGGCTCGCCCGGCTTCAGCGAGACGTAGCCCTGCGGGTGGGGCTCCCGGATGGTCTGGTCGCCGACGGCCGGGAAGTAGGTGTGCTGCAACCCGACGCGGTCGATCACCCGGCGCGTGATCTCCTCGCCCGCCGGGCGGCCGGTGACCTGTTCGATGAGCAGCCCGGCCACCAGGTAGTCGGTATTGCAGTACCGCCAGGCCGTGCCCGGCGGGAACGCCGCCTTGTGCTGGAGGGCGTAGTCGAGGAGCGCGCGCGGCTGGTGGTAGCGGTGGCGGTTGGCGACCAGGTCGTCCATGTACTGGGTGTAGTCGGGCAGCCCGCTGGTGTGCTGGAGCAACTGGCGCACCGTGATGCGGCGGCCGTCGATGCCGTCGCCGCGCAGCAGCCCCGGCAGGTACGTGTCGACCGGGGCGTCCAGTTCGACCTTCCCCTCGCCGACCAGTTGCAGGACGGCGGTGGCGGTGAAGGACTTGGTGACGCTGGCGGCCCGTACCTGCCCGTCGACCGGCGCCTTCGCCCCGGTCCGCAGGTCCGCGACGCCCGCGACGGCGTTACGGGCGCGGCCGTCGCGGCCGGTGACGGCGGCCAGCGCGGCGGGGTAGCCGTCCTCGTGCACCAGGTGGTCCAGCCCCCGCTGCACCGGGTCGGCGGTCGGCCGGTGCTGTGCGGCGGAGGCGGAGGCCGAGGCTGGCAGTGTGCCCGCCAAGGCCAGGGCCGAGGCTGAGACCAGGGTCAAGGTCAGGATGATCGGGCGGCGGTGAGAGCGCTTCGGCATGTCGTGGGCCTCTCCTCATGTACATGGCATACGCGGCGTACGCGTCTGTGACAGCGGGATTCAGCCTGCTGGCTCGCCGCCCCGCCCGCCATCCGGACACCCGCAGCAGCCCTACTGGGGCTGCCCCCACGTCAGTTGACCCACGAGCCGCATTGCGCCGCATCGAGCCGCATTGCGGAGCCTTGAGTCGCATTGCGGAGCCTTGAGCCCTGCGCCACAACCTCACACCGGGCGGATCAAGCCGCCCGCCAGACCCGCCGCGATGGCCGCCGTACGGCTGTCGACGTTCAGCTTGTCGTAGATGTGCACGAGGTGGGTCTTGACCGTGGCCTCGCTGATGAACAGGCGGCGGGAGATCTGCTTGTTGGCCAGCCCCTCGGCCAGGAGGCGCAGGATCTCGATCTCGCGCGGGGACAGCGTGGGCCGGCCGGCCCGTACGCGGCCGAGAAGGCGGGCGGCTACGGGCGGGGCCAGGACGGTTTCGCCGCGAGCGGCGGCGTGGACGGCGGTGGCGACGTCCTCCGGCGGGGCGTCCTTGAGCAGATAGCCGGTGGCCCCGGCCTCGACGGCCGCGAGGATGTCGGCGTCCGTGCTGTAGGTGGTGAGGATGAGTACAGCCGGAGGTTCGGGGAGCGCGGTGATGCGGCGGGTGGCCTCGACGCCGTGCATGCCGTCGCCCATCTGGAGATCCATGAGCACCACGTCGGGCTGCGGCTCCCCGTTCTCCCGCGCCTCCGCGAGCAGGCGGAGCGCCTCCGCGCCGTCCGCCGCCTCCCCGACGGCCTCCACGCCGGGCAGCTCGTCCACCATGGCGCGGAGCCCGCGCCGTACGACGGGGTGGTCGTCGACCAGCAGTACGCGGATCATGCGGCCGCCGCCTCGGGGCGGGGTTCCGGTTCCGTCGAGGGCTGCGTACGTGGGCCCGTACGCGCGTCCTCGTTACGCGCCTCCTCGCTACGTGCGTCCTCGCTACGTGCGTCCTCGCTACGTCCGTCCTCGTTGAGTCCGTCCTCGTTACGTGCGTCCGTACGCGCCTCCCCCGCCCGTACCGGCAGCGCCGCCGCCACGGCCGTGCCCTCGCCCGGCGCGGACTCGACGGTGAGCGTGCCGCCGAGTTCGGCGATGCGCTCGCGCATGCCGTGCAGGCCGAAGGTGGTACGGCCCGCTTCCCCGGCCTCCGCCCCTTCGGCGGAGCCGTTCGGCGTGAAGCCGACGCCGTCGTCGTACACGTCGAGCGTCACCTGTCCGTCCAGGAAGGCGAGCGTGACGGCGGCGCGTTCGGCGCGGGCGTGGCGGGCGACGTTAGCGAGTGCTTCCTGGGTGAGGCGCAGAAGGGCGACCTCGGCCTCTACGGGGAGGCGTCGGGGCTCGCCGTCCAGGTGGAAACGGACCTCGGGGCCAGCGGTGAAACGGGCCGTGAATCCGGTCGTCAGGCGGCGCAGCGCCTCCGGCAGCGTGGCGTCCTCAAGGGCGGGAGGGGTGAGCGCCCGTACGAAGCGGCGGGCTTCGGCGAGGTTGTCGGAGGCGGTGCGGCCGATCTCGCGGAGGTGCGCTCGGGCGGTCCGTAGATCGGGTTCGGCTGTCCCAGCTGCCCCGGTGGCCTCGCTCGCCGCAGCGGTTTCGGCGGCGCGGGCCAGCAGAACGATGCTGGACAGTCCCTGCGCGAGCGTGTCGTGGATCTCGCGGGCGAGGCGCTGGCGCTCGGCGAGGCGCCCGGCCTCGCGCTGGGTGGCGGCCAGCTCGTCCCGAGTCCGTACGAGGTCGTCGATCAGGTGTTGCCGGTTGCGGCTCTCCCGGTAGAGCGCGGCGTACCCGTAGGCGGTCAGCACGGCGACCGCCGCGCCCGCGACCGGCCCGATGACCTTCGCCGCCGTGAACCCGCCGGGCCCCGCCGACTGCACCGCCACGACCGCGCCCGTGGTCGCCGCCACGGCGGGCAGCGACCAGCGGACCGGCATGACGTGCAGGAAGAGGAAGAAAAGCGGGAAGACGACGTAACTGAAGGCGCGGTCCATGAGGAGGAGGACCAGCCACAGGGCGGTGACGGCGGTCAGCCAGAGGCCGGTCCGGGAGGTCAGGGGCAGCCGCCCTTCCTTCGCTGCTCGCGTTTCCCGCGCCACCCCGAGGCCGTAGACGACGGCGAGCATCGCTCCGGGGATCAGTACGTACGGGTTCCGGGGGCCGTCCGAGCCGAGGGCGACGGCTACGGCGGGCGCGAGCCCGATGGCGAGCAGCACGTAGAACGCGCCGTGCAGCGCGAGGCGCATCAGGCGCAGCGACGGGGCGTCGGAGTGCGCATGGCTGCCCCGCGCTTCGGGGTGACTGCGCGCGTCGGGGTGGCCCGCCGGCGGCTCGGGGCGGCCCGCCGGCCGCTCCGGCGGCCGGGGTACGTCGTCGGGGGTGCTCACTCCATCGAGCGTACGGCGCTCGTACGGACCCCTTTCCGTCTTCCCCATCAACCGTTCGATTGATTTCGGGGTGCACCTGATGGGCGGGGCGAGGACCGCTCCTGTCCCTGATGGCGGGCGCGCGATGACGACGGAGGGTTGGGGCGTACTGACAAGAAGCCCTGGGAGGGTCCCTGTGTTCGTCGCGCTCCGTGACATCCGCTTCGCCCGAGGGCGATTCGCCCTCATGGGCGCGGTCGTCACGCTGATCACCACTCTCGTGGTCTTCCTGTACGGGCTGACGGGCGGGCTGGCCCGCGAGGCGTCCTCGGCCGTGTCCGGGCTGCCGGTGGACCGCATCGTGTTCGGCGCTCCGGCGGGGGCGTCGCCCGAGGTGTCGTTCAGCAACAGCACGATCGGGCGTGAGCAGGAACGTGCCTGGGCCGATGCCCCCGGCGTCTCGTCGGCGGAGCCGTTCGGCGTCGCCATGACCCGGCTGACAGCCGACCGCAAAGCCGTGTCCGTGAGCGCCTTCGGCACCCCCGACGCGCTACGCCCGGCTCTCGTATCGGGCACCGCGCCGAAGGACGGACAGGCGGCGGTGAGCGAATCGGCGGCGCGCGAGAACGGCATCGGCGTCGGCGATCGGGTGACCCTCGGCACCGAGCGGCTGACGGTCTCGGGCCTGACCGGGGATCGCTCGTTCGGGCACGCGCCGAGTGTGTGGACCAGTCTGGCGACGTGGGAGCGGGTGAGCCATCAGCAGCGGCCTACGGCACTGGCGGTCAAGGGCGGGGGATCGCCGGGCGGAGGCGTCTCCGGTACGAGCGCGGCCACGAGCACGACCAAGGCCGTGTCCGTCGACGCCGCCCTCGCCGGGATCGACGGCTACTCGGCCGAACACGGCACCCTGCAACTCATCCAAGGCTTCCTCTTCGCCGTGAGCGCTCTCGTCGTCGGGGCCTTCTTCACCGTCTGGACCGTGCAGCGCAAGCCGGACATCGCCGTTCTCAAGGCGGTGGGCGCGAGCAGCGGCTACCTGGTCCGGGACGCCCTGGCCCAGGCCCTGATCGTGCTGGTCGCGGGCGCGGCGCTGGGCGGTGCGGTGGGGGTGACCGGCGGGGCGCTGGCCGCCGCGTCGGTGCCGTTCGAGCTGGGCGCGGCGACCGTGGCCGTACCGGTACTGGCGATGGTGGCGCTGGGCCTGGCCGGGTCCGCGCTCGCCGTACGCCGCATCACGTCCGTAGACCCGCTGACCGCGCTGGGAGCCACCCGATGACCGCCGCCGACACGCCTGCTTCGACTGCTTCGACTGCCATGCCAGATGCCCGCGCGGCCACCGCCCTCTCCCTGGAAGGCGTGACGCTCACCTATCCGGATGGCGACCGCCGGCTGACCGCCCTGGACGCGGTGTCGCTGCGGGTGCCCGCCGGGGAGCTGACGGCGGTCGTCGGACCGTCCGGTTCCGGGAAGTCGAGCCTGCTGGCGGTGGCGGCGACGCTGCTGCGGCCGGACGAGGGCCGGGTGGTCGTGGCGGGCGAGGACACGGCGCGGCTGAGCGCGAGGGCCCGTACGGCGCTGCGGCGCGAGCGCGTCGGCATCGTGTTCCAGCAGTCGAATCTGCTGCCGTCGCTGACGGCGCTGGAACAGTTGCTGGTGATCGAGGACCTGCGGGGGCGCGGGGCGCGGGCGGCACGCGGCCGGGCGGCGGAGCTGCTGGAGTCGGTGGGCCTGGACGGGGCGAAGCAGCGTCGGCGGCCACACCAGCTCTCCGGCGGCGAGCGCCAGCGCGTGAACATCGCCCGCGCGCTGTTCGGCGGGCCGTCCGTACTCCTGGTGGACGAGCCGACGTCGGCGCTCGACCACGAGCGCGGGGAGCGGATCGTGGAGTTGCTGGCGGAAGTGACGCGTCGTCACCGGACGGCGACGGTGCTCGTCACCCACGATCAGGGGCTTCTGGGGCACGCGGACCGCGTGCTGTCGATGGAGGACGGCCGTCTGGGCCTCGCGGCGCACCCGACAGGATCTGCTGACATACCGTCAGCCGCCGCCGGCCCTACGCAGGGCGAATAAGCTTCCCCGATGCCCGAACTGAAGCTGCGTCACTCGGTCCGCGCCATCGTCCTGGACGAGTGCGACCGCATCCTCCTGTGCAGGTTCGCCGCTCCGGAGGCCGCCGTCTGGGGAACCCCGGGCGGCGGCGTCGAACCCGGCGAGACCCCGTACGCGGCCCTGCGCCGCGAACTGCACGAGGAGACCGGCCTCGTACTCGACGTGCCCGATGCGCTCGCTGCCCTCGATGTGCCCGATGCGCCCGATGCGCCCGATGCGCCCGATGCGCCCAACGGCAGCGCACCGCCCCACGTCTGGCACCGCGAGGTCGTCGCCCCCGGCTTCGTACCCGGCTACGACGGCGCGATCCACGACTACTACCTCGTCCGCACCACGGCCTTCCAGCCGAGCGGCGCGCTGTCGGACGCCGAACTCGCAGCCGAAAACATCACGGGCTTCCGCTGGTGGTCCCTGCCGGAGATCACCGCCTACCGGGGCCCGGACCTCTTCGGCCCCCGCGACCTCGCCACCCCGCTGGCCGGCCTGCTCAGGGACGGCATTCCGGAACGGCCGCTGACTCTGGGCAGGTGAGCCCGGGGCCCCGGTTCAAGAGCGCGGGGCGGGACGGCTGAAACGCCCGGGACGGCTGAGAGGTCCGTACCCCTCAGCCG
>NZ_JBHVHQ010000416.1:0-3895 GCF_042800135.1 Streptomyces sp. NPDC057654
GTCAGGGCCTGCGCCAGGCCGCCGAGCTCGGCGCGCAGCGCGTCGCGCTCGCCGGTGAGTTCGGCGATCCGGTCGTCGTCGCCCTCCAGCTCGGTGAGGCGGGCGGCGCTCTCCTCGGCCCACGCCAGGACGGCGGCGATGTCCTGGCCGTACTTGCGGGTCAGCGCGGTGAGCGCCGCGCGGCGCTCCTCCACGGCCGCGAGCCGCAGCGGGTCGGCGTCCAGATTGTCCGCGTAACCGGCCAGCTCCCCCGCCACGTCGGCGAGCAGGATGCCGACCTCGCCGAGCCGGTCGGCGAGGGCCGCGAGGGCCGGGTCGTGAGCGCGTACGGCCTCCAGGGCGCGGTGCGCGCCCCCGGTGAGGGTGGTGGCGTCGACGCCCTCCGGGTCCTCGGGGTTCCCGGCGAGCGCGGCGTGCGCCAGGGCCGCGGCGGAGGCGAGGGACTCGGCGTGGCCGAGGCGCTCGGCCTCGGCGGCGAGTTCGGCGTCCTCGCCGGGGAGCGGCTCGACGGCGGCGACCTCGTCGAGGCCGAACCGCAGCAGCCCCGCCTCCTGGGCGCGCTCGCGGGCGCGCGTGGTCAGCTCCTCCAGCTCGGCCGCGATCGCCCGCAGCCGCCGGTACGCGCCGGAGTACTTCGCGAGCGGCGCCGCCACCGCGTCCCCGGCGTACCGGTCGAGCGCCTCGCGCTGCCGGGCCGGGCGCAGCAGCCCCTGCTGGTCGGTCTGCCCGTGCACGGCGACGAGGTCGTCCGCCAGCTCCGCGAGCAGCCCCACGGGCGCGCTCCGGCCGCCCACATGGGCGCGGGAGCGGCCCTCGGCGGAGAGCGTGCGGCTGATCAGGAGCGCGCCCTCGTCGAGTTCGGCGCCCGCCTCCACGGCCCGTACGGCCGCGGCCGAGCCGTCCGCGACGACGATCCGTCCCTCCACCACCGCGGCCTTGGCCCCGATCCGGACCAGGGCGGGGTCGGCGCGTCCGCCGAGCAGCAGGCCGAGGCTGGTGACGACCATGGTCTTGCCGGCGCCGGTCTCGCCGGTCACCGCGGTGAAACCGGGTGACAGCTCGACGACGGCGTCATCAATGACGCCCAGTGAACGAATCCGCATCTCCTCCAACACGGATACGACCATACGAGGTTCCGGGGCCCACTTGCGACGGCCACCCCCTGGGTGCGCCGCCGCGGAGCGCCTCCGGAGAGCCCCTGGGGTGCCTCTTGGGGCGTCCCTGGGGACAGCCCCACCCCTGATCAGGGTGGACGCTCCATGGCCCTGGCACCACCGCGGGCCGGAGGGTGGACGGTGATCCCATCCTGCTCACCGCCAAGCTCACCGCGAGAGGTCCCCCATGCCCAACGGACTGGCGCGCGCCGCTCTGCGCGGCCACCGGCCCGCGTTCGCCGGCACCGCCGTAGCCGCCCTGTTCGCCGCCACGGTCATCAGCGCGTCGACCACCATGCTGGCCGCCACCGGCGCCGACGGCCTCTCTCCCGCCGCCCGCCGGGCCCTGGACGCGAACGGCGTGGGCTCCATGGCCGCCGTCATGCTGATCGGCTCGGTCTATCTGTCGATATTCGTGATCGTGTCGACCATGGGCACGGCCGTGGCGCAGCAGCACCGCGAGTTCGCGATGCTCCGGGCGATCGGCGCCCGGCCCCGGCAACTGCGCCGCGCCGTGGCCGTACAGGCGCTCGCGGCCGCGGTCCCCTCGGCGGTGGCGGGGTGCGGGCTCGGCGTCCTGGTGGCCCGCTGGTGGTTCGGCGCTGGCGGGGCACGGGCTGATCCCGGCGGAGGTGCCCTTCCGCTTCACCCTGCTCGCGCTGCCCGTCTGCCTGGCGGTCGCCGCCGTGACATCGGCGCTCGCGGGCATGGGCGCCGCCGCGCGCTTCACCTGGCTGCGCCCCGCCAAGGCCCTGGCGGAGGCCGCCTCGGGGCGAAAGGGGCTCGGGCTGGTCCGTACCCCGCTCGGGGTGCTCGCGCTCGCCGGGGGCGGCGTGCTGAGCGCGGTGGTCTCCACGCTGCCGGCGGAGAAGGCGGGCCAGTCGGCGTTCCTGGTGCTGATCCTGTTCTGCGCGGGCGTGGGGCTGCTCGGGCCGCGGATCATCGGCCCGGCGGCGTGGCTGGCCGCGCGTGTCACGCGGCCGTTCGGCAGCGCCGCGGAACTGGCGATGATCAACGTCACCTCGCAGACCCGGCGGTTCGCGGCGGCGGTGGTCCCGCTGACCCTGGTGGTCGGCTTCGGCGTCACGAAGATCGCCGTGCATACGACGGCGGCGTACCGCACCGGGTCGGCGGGCAGCTCCGGCGAGGTGTGGCTGGACTACACCGGTACGGGCCTGTACGCGGCCTTCGCGGCCATCGCCGCCGCCAACACCCTCGCCATGATCACCTTCGAGCGGCGGCGCGACCTCGCACTGCTCCGCGTGGTCGGCACCGCCCCTGCCCAACTGCGCACCATGGCCGCTTGGGAGGCGCTGGTGGTGGCCCTGACCGCGCTGCTCATCGGCACAGCCGTAGCCCTGCTCACCCTCGCCCCCATCCTCCGCACCGCCTACGGCTCCGCCCTCCCCCACCTCCCCTGGCCGGTGCCCGCCGCCATCGCGGCCACCACCCTGACCCTGACGCTCCTGTCCACGGGCATCCCCGTACTGACGAGCCTGCGCCGCCGGGCGATCACGGCGCTGTGAAAACCTGGCGCGCCAACGAGGGGCGCGCCACACCGACCGCATGAATGCCCAGCGCAACCCAGCGCCCCGTCAGGGGCGCGGGGAACGGCGCGAGAAACCACAACGGGCCCGCAGCCGAACACCCGTGGTAGCGGCCGACAGACCCGTCACATTCGGTACGTACCCCCGGTAGGACTTGCCATCGAGGGGACTTGACGTGTTGGGATGGCCCGATGCGCTCCCCCACACGCATACCCAACCCTCCCCATGGCCCCGTCGAGCACTCCCCTCACAGCCCGCCCGACGAGCCGTCCCCCCGCCCGTACCCCAACCCCTACGAAGAACTCGGCGCACTCGCCGGGCCCGAGGACGACCCGCTCCGCCTCGGGCTGCGGTACGACGCCGAAGAGCCCGAAGAGGAATGGTCACCGCCCGTACACCGCCGCGGCGGCGGCCGTGGCCGCAAGCGCTTCGCGGCCATCCCCATCACCTTCAAACTGCTGGTCACCGCCGTCTTCCTCGTCGCCTTCGCCCTCCTCGCCGACCGCTGCGCCGTCATGTACGCGGAGAAGCAGGCCCAGCACAAGCTCCAGCAGGACATGCACCTGGCGACCGCGCCCGAAGTGGACATCAAGGGCTTCCCGTTCCTCACCCAAGTCTTCGACAAGCGCCTGAAGGAAGTGGACGTCACGATCCCGGACGTCGCCGCCGACCGCGTGTCGCTGGCGAAGGTACGTGCGGCCGCCAAGGACGTACGGATCACCGGCGACCTGCCGACGTCCGTACGCGGCGCCGTCATCGGGAGCATGGACGGCGACGTGCTCCTCACCTTCGAGGACATGAACCGCGAACTGGGCTCGTCGCAGATGAAGTTCAGCGACCATGGCGACAACTCCATCCGCGCCGACGGCAAACTGAACGTCGCGGGTCAGGAGCTGCGCGTCGAGGCGCGGGCGCACATCCGCCGCGAGGGCGACCGCGGCGTGTCCACCGACATCGACGGCATGCTCCTCGACATCCCCGGCGTGGCCGCGTACCGGCCGGGCAAGCACGAGGGGCTCCGTCTCCACCGCGAGCTGGCCGACCGCGTCAGCCGGGACGCGGCCCGCGCGAAGGCGATGCTGTCGGTGCCCGCGGTCGTCGACCGGCTCGGCGTGCCGCGCGGCACGGTGAAGGCGGCGCTGCACGACGAGGACCGGCTGCACAAGCTGACCGGGGCGCCGCGGTTCGCCGACA
>NZ_JBHVHQ010000416.1:3905-7236 GCF_042800135.1 Streptomyces sp. NPDC057654
GTGGACGTGGTCGTGGACCACCCCTGGCTGCTGGAGAAGGTCGGCATCGACCCGAAGCTGATCTCCGGGGTGATGAGCCTCAAGCCGCCGGAGCTCTCGGACCGGCTGTCCCTCGCCTTCAAGCTGCCCAAGGAGGCGAAGGACCTGCACCTGCGGAACGTCAAGGTCGAACGGGACGGCATCCGAGCCGACCTGGTGGGCTCGGACCTGCCGTTCGGCGACGCGAAGCAGTAGCTACAGAGCGGGCGGCGCCGTGGCCGCGCCCGGCAGCCGCAGGGAGGCGACCGTTCCGCCGCCCTCCGCCGCCCGCAGCGCCACCTCGCCGCCCGCCTGCTGGACGGTGCGGGCCACGATCGACAGGCCCAGCCCGCTGCCGGGCAGGCTGCGGGCGGACGGCGAGCGCCAGAACCGCTCGAAGACGTGCGGTAGGTCGTCGGCGGGGATGCCCGGTCCCCGGTCCCGTACGGTCAGCTCCCCGCGGTGCAGCGCTACGTCCACGACGCCGCCCGCCGGGCTGAACTTCACCGCGTTGTCCAGCAGGTTCACCAGCGCCCGTTCCAGCGCGGCGGGCTCGGCCCGTACGTACCAGGGCTCCAGCTCGGCGTTGATCGTCAGCCCGGTGCCGCGCAGCCGGGCCCGCCGCACAGCGCGTTCCGCGCTCTCGTGCAACGCGACGATCTGCATCGGCCCGCTGCCCGGCGCGGTCTCCGGGCGGGACAGCTCCTGGAGGTCGCCGATCAGCTCGGACAACTCCGTCATCTGCGCCTTCACGCTGGCCAGCAGCTCCTTGCGGTCCTCGGCCGGAATCGCACGGCCGGTGTCCTCGCTGCGCGCGAGCAGGTCGATGTTGGTGCGCAGCGAGGTGAGCGGGGTACGCAGCTCGTGCCCCGCGTCGGCGATCAGCTGCTGCTGCCGGTCGCGCGAGGAGGCGAGGGCGGCGGTCATCGAATTGAACGAGCGGGAGAGCCTGGCGATCTCGTCCTCGCCCTCGACGGGGATGCGTACGGCCAGGTCCTCGGTACGGGCGATGTGCTCGACGGCCCCGGTCAACTGGTCCACGGGGCGCAGCCCGGAGCGCGCGACCCACAGCCCGGCGGTCGCCGCGCCGACGACACCGACCCCGGCGACGGCGACGAGGAGCAGGGCGAGGCGGCTGAGCGCGCCGTCAATCTCGCCGAGGGGCCGGGAGATGGAGACGGTGAACCGGTTGTCGCCGAGGACTATGCCCCTCGTGAGCACCCGGACGGCCTCGCCCTTGTCCGTAGTACCGTCGTGCAGCGTCTCTCGTTCCTGCCCCCGGGCGACCGCGACATCGGCCGCCGTCACCTTGACGGGCTTCGAGTTCCCGCCGACGCAGCGGCTCCCATCGGGCTTCACCAGTTGCAGATAGGCCACAACGAGGGCTGCGTTGCCACCGTTGTCAGGCTGTTTGGAAGGGCAAAGGATGAATGTGTCCTGGAGATAGCCGGTCGGCACGCTGATACTGCGCATGGAGCTGTCCAGCTCATCCCGCAGCTGGCTGCGCGTCAAAAACCAGCACGCGAACGCCGACGCCGCCACCGCCACCGCCACGGCCGCCGCCGTCAGGATGGCCAGCCGTGAGCGCAATGGCAGCCGGTTGAAGCGGCTGACCACCGGTGCCGTCATTCGGCGCCGCCGTCGGCCCGGAGCACGTATCCCACACCTCTCACCGTGTGCACGAGGCGCGGCTCGCCGCCGGCCTCCGTCTTGCGGCGCAGGTACATGACGTAGACGTCGAGGGAGTTGGAGGACGGCTCGAAGTCGAAGCCCCAGACGGCCTTGAGGATCTGCTCGCGGGTGAGGACCTGGCGGGGGTGGGCGAGGAACATCTCCAGCAGGGTGAACTCCGTGCGGGTCAGCTCCACCTGCCGGGAGCCGCGCACCACTTCGCGGGTGGCGGGGTTCATGCGCAGGTCGCCGAAGGAGAGCACGTCGTCGTCGCCGTGTCCGGCGTCGGCCGCGGCCGCGTACGAGCTGCGGCGCAGCAGTGCGCGGATGCGGGCCAGCAGTTCGTCGAGCTCGAAGGGTTTGACCAGGTAGTCGTCGGCGCCGGCGTCGAGGCCGGTGACGCGGTCGCCGACGGTGTCGCGGGCGGTGAGCATCAGGATCGGCACGGTGATCTTGTTGGCGCGCAGCCGCCGGGCGGCGGTCAGCCCGTCCATGCGGGGCATGAGGACGTCGAGGACGATCAGCTCGGGGTCGTAGCCGGCGACCTTCTCGACGGCGTCGAGGCCGTCCACGGCGAGCTCGGTGCCGTACCCCTCGAAGGCGAGGCTGCGGCGGAGCGCTTCGCGGACGGCCGGCTCGTCGTCGACGATGAGGATGCGGGCGGGCTGGTCGCCGTGTTCGGCGGGGGTCATCGGGTTACCTCACGGGGGTGACAAGGGCGGGCTCACTGGACGTTCGCAAGCGTCGCACGAGGCCCGTGTCAGTCGGCGCCGGTCGGCGGCTGTCGGCAGCAAGTCGCGCGGCTGCCGATGCCGGTCGGTGTCAGCTGCTGCCGCCGCTGCGCAGCTTGGCGAGGTCCGCCTTGACGGTGTTGATGGGTATCGAGAAGCCGAGGCCCGCGGAGCCGGATTCGCCGCCGGACGAACCGGTCGGGTACATGGCCGAGTTGATGCCGATGATCTGGCCGTTCATGTTGATGAGGGCGCCGCCGGAGTTGCCGGGGTTGAGGGAGGCGTCGGTCTGGATGGCCTTGTAGGTCGTCTTCGAGGAGCCGGTGTCGCCGTTGTACTGCTCGCCGCCGAACTCGAACGGCCACGGGCGCTCGCCGCCCCGGCCGTTGGGGCCCTGCTGTCCCTTGTCCTGTCCCTTGCCGGGCTCCTTGGCGACGGTGACGTCGCGGTTGAGGGCGGAGACGATGCCGCTGGTGACCGTGCCGGTCAGCCCCTCCGGCGAGCCGATGGCAACGACGTCGTCGCCGACCTGCACCTTGCTGGAGTCGCCGAGCGAGGCGGGCTTGAGGTTGTTGACATCGCGCGCCTTGAGGAGCGCGAGGTCCTTGTCGGGGTCGGTGCCGACGACGTCGGCCGTCAGGGTGCGTCCGTCGCTGGTCTTGACCTTCACGCTGTCCGCGCCGGAGACGACGTGGTTGTTGGTGACGATCTCGCCGTTCTTCGTGGTCACCACGCCGGAGCCGGTGGACTGCCCGGAGGAGGTGGTGGCCTGGACCTCGACGATGCTCGGGGAGACGGCCTTGGCGACGGCGGCGACGCCGCTGCTCTTGGTGGCCGCGTTCGAGACGGGCGCGGAGACGCTGGAGGACGAGGAGTCGGGCGTGACCCCGGCGACCAGCGCGGCCGTGCCG
>NZ_JBHVHQ010000417.1:0-7231 GCF_042800135.1 Streptomyces sp. NPDC057654
CCAGCATCCAGGTCTCGGCGGACGGCCGCACCTGGCGCACCGCGGCGACGGTCCAGGACGGCAGCGGCGGACGCGAGTCGGTCCGCATGGACGCGCGCCGCGACCTCGCCCAGGTACGCCTCCGCCTTGGCCGGGTCGTAGAAGAAGTTCTCGAAGTCCGACGGGTCGTTGAATCCGTTGGCGAAACGGTCCGCTATCGGCTGGAACTGGCCGGCCGCGCCGATGATGTTCAGGACGTGCTCCGGCGGCGGGGCCAGCATCGCGTTGGTCCACTTCGTGACGTGCTGCGCCGTCTGCCAGTAGCGGTCGAACGTGTCCCGCATCCACTGCTCGTCGAAGGGCTCCTCGCCCCGCTCGACGATCGAGTCGAGGTACGAGGCCGCGCACTTGGACGCCGAGTTGGAGCCCTGCCCGGTGATCGGGTCGTTGGCCACGACCACGTCCGCGACGCCGAGGACCAGGCCGCCGCCGGGCAGCCGCCCGACGGGGTGGCGCACGGTCGGGGCGTAGCGCCCGGCCAGCGTGCCGTTGGCGTCGGTCAGCTCGACCTTGGTGGCCCGCGCGTACTCCCAGGGCAGATACCGCTCCAGCAGCTCCAGGGTGACCGCGAGGTGCTCGTTGGGGTCCTTTATGCCCTGGAAGACGTCGAGGGGGCCGCCCGGCACGCCCTCCCAGAAGAGGATGTCGGCGCGGCCGGAATTGGTGAGCGTCGGCATGACGAACAGCTCGCCGACGCCGGGCACCAGGTTGCAGCGGACCGCGTCGAAGTCGGGGTGCTCGGGGCGCGGCCCCATGCCGTGCACATAGGCGACGGCCAGCGCGCGCTGCGGCGTCGCGTACGGGGAGCGCGCGGCGTCCCGGCCGAACATCGACACCAGCTCGCCCTTGCCCGCGGAGATCAGCACCAGGTCGTAGCGGCGGGCGAAGAAGTCGAGGTCGGAGACGGCCGCGCCGTGGATGACGAGCTGCCCGCCGCGCTGCGCGAAGGTCTCCATCCAGCCGGCCATCTTCACCCGCTGGTCGACCGACTGCGCGTACCCGCCCAGCATGCCGACCCAGTCGACGGCGCGCGAGGAGTCGGGGGCCGCGACGGAGACGCCGAGGCCCTTGATGCGGGGGGCCTGGCTCTCCCAGAAGTTGATCTGGAGGTCCCGCTCGTGCTGGAGCGCGGTGTGGAACATGCACTGGGTGGACATGACCCGGCCGGCGCGGACCTCGTCGGCCGTGCGGTTGGACATCAGGGTGACCTCGTAGCCCTGCGACTGTAGTCCGAGGGCCAGTTGGAGGCCGGACTGCCCGGCTCCTACGACGAGTATCTTCCGCATGTTTCTCCAGCTCTTATTCGGGGGTGACGTCGTAGGCGTGGCCGACCATGGTCACCAGCGATTCGATCACCGTGATGCGTTTGCGCGCATCCATGATCACAACAGGTACGCGCGCGGGGACCGAGAGCGCGTCGCGCACGTCCTCCTCCTCGTAACGGGTCGTGCCCTCGAAGTGATTGACCGCGACGATGTACGGCAGCCCGTAGCTCTCGAAGTAGTCGAGCGCCGGGAAGCAGTCCTCCAGCCGCCGGGTGTCGGCCATGACCACCGCGCCGATCGCGCCGCGCACCAGGTCGTCCCACATGAACCAGTAGCGCTTCTGGCCGGGCGTGCCGAAGAGATAGAGCACCAGGTCGTCGTCGAGCGTGATGCGGCCGAAGTCCATGGCGACCGTGGTCGTGGTCTTCTCCGGCGTCGCGGCGAGGTCGTCGACGTCCTCGCTGGCCGTGGTCATCACGGCCTCGGTCCGCAGCGGGGTGATCTCCGAGACCGTGCCCACGAACGTCGTCTTGCCGACACCGAAGCCGCCGGCCACGACTATCTTCGTGGCGACGGGCGCCCGCGTACGGTCCGTCTGCCAGCTCTGCAACCCCTCCTCGGCGGCCGGCGAGGCCATCACCGTGTCAGAGTCTGCGAAGTCCACTCAGCACCCTTTCCAACAGCGCGCGGTCGGGCTGGCCGGTGCCGTGCCCGGTGCCGTAGACGCGGATCTTTCCCTGGTCGGCCAGGTCGCTGATGAGCACGCGCACGACGCCGAGCGGCATCTTGAGCAGCGCGGAGATCTCGGCGACCGAGCGCATCCGGCGGCACAGTTCGACGATGGCCCGCATCTCGGGCATGACCCGCGAGCCCAGGCCGCCGGATTCGAGCTCCCGCCGCTCCTCGGGGGCGTCCAGCGCCGCCACGAAGGTCTCGACGAGCAGCACATGCCCGAAGCGGGTCCGTCCGCCGGTGAGCGAGTACGGGCGTACGCGCGCGGGTTTCCTGTCCGACCCGCGGACGGGCAATCGGTGTGCGGATGTCACTGTTCTGCCTGCCTTGGCTCCATTGACTTCCGCAGCTCGCTGCGGAGTTCAGGGGTGAGAACATGACCGGCCCGGCCGACGAAGAGCGCCATGTGGTAGGCGACGACGCTCATGTCGCTGTCGGGGGCGGCCTGCACGCCGAGCAGCGAGCCGTCGCTGATCGCCATGACGAACAGGCTTCCCTCGTCCATGGCCACCATCGTCTGTTTGACGATGCCGGCCTCCATCAGCTTGGCGGCGCCCGTCGTGAGGCTGCCGAGCCCGGAGACGATGGTGGCGAGGTCGGCGCTGGAGCCGCGCGGCCCCTCGTGTGCCACCGGGCCCGCGCCCGCGGCGTTCTGCTCCGGATCGGAGGAGAGCAGCATCAGGCCGTCCGAGGAGACGACGGCCACCGACCGTACGCCCGGCACCTCTTCGACCAGGTTGTCCAGCAGCCAGTGCAGGTTACGGGCCTCGGTGCTCAGCCCGTACGTACTCGGCGCATTCAATCGCGTGCCTCCTCGGCAGTGCCAGCCTCGTCCAGCGCCCCCGCTTGCTGATGGTCAGTGTTCCGCATCTTGATCCCCGCCGTGATCTCGGCCTCGGCGTCCCGGCGGCCGTCCCGCGCCCCCTGCTGGAAGCCGCCGAGCTGGCGCCGGAGCGCCTCCGCGTCGACCCCCTTGCTCTGACGTGGCGCGGAGTCCTGCATGGTCACGGTCCTGGGGGTGCGCTTGGGCAGGCCCTTGTCCGTGGTCCGCGGATCGAGGTCGTCAGCGGCCGGGTCGGCCGGGTCGCCGTCGGCGGGGCGCCGCCGGGCCGCCCCGGCGGGGTGCGGCAGGTCGGCCGCGGGCCTCGCGTGTTCGTCGGGTCCGGGCGTGTACGCGCTCGCGACCTGGCCGGTCACGGGCGGCGGCACGACGTGGGCGGGCCCGTCCGGCACGGCTCGTACGGGCCGCCCGGACGCGTCCGGTGGGGTGGTGTCCGCGCCGGAGGGGGGCTCGTCGGTGCGCCGGGCGTGTCGTCCGGTCGGCGGCTGCTGGGGGTCGGGGATGGCGGCGAGCTGAATCGTGCGCTCGGCCGCCTCGATGAGGGGGTCGGGGCCGGCCTTCCGCTCGGGGTCCTGGGACGGGGGCTCCGGCGGCGCCGCGTCCGGGTCCGGGGCGGGGCGGCGCTGCGGGCCGGTGTTCTGGCGCGGCACCGGCGCGGGTTCGGGCTGGGCCCGAACCGGCTGCGGGCCGTCGGGTACGGGCGTCTCGCCGGTGCGGGGGGCGCCTTCGCCGCGGCCCGGCAGCGCGTTGGAGTTCGCTTCCGCTATCGAGCCGGGCAGCTGGAACGCGGGCGCCCCGGCGCCTCCCGGCACGACCGGGGCCGGTCCCGGCCCGGAGGGGCCGGTGGGCAGGAGCGCCTTCGGCAGGACGACGACGGCGGTCATGCCGCCCTGCTGCTGCGCGCGCAACTGCACCCGCACGCCGTGCCGGGAGGCGAGCTGCGCCACCACGTAGAGCCCGAGTCCGAGCGTCTGCTCGCCGTCCGCGGTGTGCGCCTCCTGCGGGTCGGGCGCGGCCAGCAGGGCGTTGACGGCGGCCAGCCGCTCGGCCGGCATGCCGATGCCCTCGTCCTGTACGGAGAGCATCACGTCGCCGCTCTCCAGCAGCCAGCCGGAGAGCTGCACCCGCGCGTCGGGCGGCGAGAAGGCGGTCGCGTTCTCCAGCAGCTCCGCGACCAGGTGGCTGGTGTCGTCCGCGGCGAAGCCGGCGACCTGCGCGTGCGGCGGCAGGGCCTGGATCTGCACCCGCTCGTACTTCTCGATCTCGCTGATGGAGGCGCGCACCATGTCCAGCAGCGGCACGCTGCCGGAGTGCCCGGAGCCGTGCTCCGCGCCCGCGAGGACCAGCAGGTTCTCGCTGTGGCGGCGCATGCGGGTGGCGAGGTGGTCGAGCTTGAAGAGCGTCTCCAGCCGCTCGGGGTCCTGCTCGTTCGCCTCCATGGTCTCGATGACGCCTAGCTGACGCTCCACCAGGGTCAGGGTGCGCAGCGAGAGGTTGACGTACGTGCCGTGCACGGTGCCGGTGAGCGCGGCGATCCGCTCGCGCAGCCGCGCCTGCTGGGTCTGGAGCGTCTCGCGCTCGTCGGCGAGCGCCTGGCGGGCGCCGATCAGCCGGGACCGCTCGCCCTCCAGCCGCGTGATGCGCTCGCGCTGGTTCGCGGCGGCCTCGTGGAGCGTGTTGACGGACCGTACGACCTCGGCGAACTCGTCGTCGCGGCCCTTGAAGACGATGGGCTGCTCGCCCGCCGGGTCGGCGGCGACGCGGCGGGCGCCGAGGCGCAGGGCGGCGAGCGGGCGGGTCATGGAGCGGGCGGCCTGGGCGGAGGCTCCGGCGGCGACGAGGAAGCAGAGGCCGAGCAGCGCCGCGTCCAGCTCCAGGGCGGTGACGTCGTCGTCGCGGAGCTTCTCCAGCCGGGTGATCTCGCTGCTCGCGAGCGCCGATTCGACGCCGCGCATCCGGTCGATGCGGGCGGTGAGGGCGGATTCGACGGTGCTCTTGGGGAGGTCGCGGTCGGCTGTGGAGAGTTCGGAGCGGGCGGTGAGGCGGGTGAGGAAGTCGTCGGCCGCGGTGACGTCGGGGCCGTTGACGGTGGAGCTGAAGGAGTCGCGGGCGTCGGGCGGGGCGAGCTGTTCGAAGTCGGCGAGCGCGGCCTTCTCGCGGATGTCGGTGCGCTGGGCGGCGGCGGTCAGCCCGTTCTGCGTGGAGCCGTGCGAGGCGAGCGCGCCGAGCAGCAGGCCGCGGGTGGCGGACGCCTCTTCGACGGCCCGGCCGAGCGGCGGCAGAGCGGCGGCGGAGCCGGTTCCGGCGCGGGCCGGGAGCTGGTGCGCGAGGGTGTCGGCGACGCCGTGCAGCGCCTGGACGGCGTCGGTGTAGGCGGTGTAGGTGTCGGCCGCCTTGCCGGGGCCGGTCAGGGCCTGCTGGCGGGTCTTGGGGAGGGCGTCGAGCAGGGCCCGTACGGACGCGGGGGCCTGGCCGCGGTACTCGGCGACCTGGCGGTCCACGCGGGCGCGCTGGCTCTCGGTGACGCCGCCGGCGGCCGTGGCGCGGCCCGCGGCGACGAACTCGGTCATGGCGTCGCGCTCGTCGGCCAGCGAGTGGGCGAGGGCGACGGCGCCCCGGTTGGCCTGGGCGAGGTCGACGAGGTGCTGGGTGTCGTGGAGGTCGTCGGCCGCGCCGAGTATGCCGGGGACGCCCGCGCCGAGTACGGCGGCGGCCACGATCGCGACGGAGACGACCAGTCGGTTACGTACGCGCGTGGTGCGCTGTCGCGCGACCGTCGTCTGCTGTTCGTGTGTACCGCCCCGAAGCCGCTTTTTCCGCACCGGTGCTCACAATCCTTGCTCGCCTGTCCCTATGTGGTGCCAGGAGGTGACGACGGTTCGGTCAACGGCGCGGACCACCCCTGGTGCCGATTTCGACTTTTGACCCTTTCAGCCCGGATCGGGGGCAGGTGCCCATCGCCCGCCCAGCCACTCCAAGGAGTGAACATCAGACAGACGGTGACCCTCAACTTCTGTGCGGGGGCTGTGCGGCCCTGACAAGGGGGTGGAACGGGGTCGGCTGGAAAACCTCCTGGTGGCCTGGAAGGATGTCCGCCCGCAGCTCAGAGCCCTGCCCGACGCCGGGCCGCAGATCCCCCCGCCGGCCGGGGAACACCCCTCCCGACCTGGGCGGCCGTCGCCCCCGCCGCTCGCGCGACCCGCGCCGCGCGCCGTCGCGCCCCCTCGGGCAGACTGGCCGGATGCGCATCGAACTCGCCACCCGGCCCGGAGATCCCCAACGCCCCAATGAGGACTTCGTGTCGGTGGCGCTGCCCGCCGGTGGACACGGTGGAGCAATGGTGCTGCTCGACGGCGTCACCCCGCCCCCGACCAGCACCGGCTGTACGCACGGCGTGCCCTGGTTCACGGCCCGGCTCGGCGGCGCGCTGCTCGAACTGTGCGCTTCCCGCCGGGAACTGACGCTCTCCCAGTGCCTCGCCGAGGCCGTCGAACGGACCGCCGAGGCACACCGCGCGACCTGTGACCTTTCTCACGTCCGCACCCCTCAGGCAACCGTCGTCGCGGCCCGCTGGGACGCGGAACGCGTCGAACATCTGGTTCTGTCCGATTCCGCGCTGCTGATCGAGCGCGCCGACGGCTCGGTGACCCCGGTCCTCGACGACCGCATCGAGGCGCTGGCCGCCCTCGGCCCGGTGACGGACGACCAGCGCAACGCGGAGGGCGGCTTCTTCACCGCCGCGGCCGACCCCGCCGTGGTCGCCCGCGCGGTCACCGGGACCACGCCGCGTACGGACGTACGGTCCCTGGCCGCGCTCACCGACGGGGCGTCGCGCTGGGTGGAGATGTTCGGCGAGGGGAGCTGGCAGGACTGTCTCGCGGTGCTGCGCAAGGAGGGGCCGGAGGGGCTGATCGACCGGGTGCGGGCGGTGGAGGACGCCGATCCGGGCGGCGCGGCGTTCCGGCGCTGGAAGCGCCACGACGACGCGGCCGCCGCCTTCATCGAGCCCTGAGAGCCCTGAGAGTCCTGCGGGCCCTGAGAGCCCTGAAGCCCTGAGAGCCCTGCGGGCCCCGTCGGCTCAGCCCTCCGCGCGGGCGTTGAACTGGTGCAGCAGCCGGGCCAGTTCGGCGATCTCCGTGCGGTCCCAGTCGGCGAGCCGGTGCACGTACTGCGCGCGGCGCGCGTCCCGTACGCGCGTGAAGCGGGCGCGGCCCTCCTCGGTGAGGGAGAGGAGCGAGGCGCGGCCGTCGGCCGGGTCGGGGGCGCGGGCGACGAGGCCCAGCTCGTCCAGGGCGCGCAGTTGGCGGCTCATGGTGGCCTTGCCGACGCCGAAGTAGGCGGCGAGTGCGGTGGT
>NZ_JBHVHQ010000418.1:0-7202 GCF_042800135.1 Streptomyces sp. NPDC057654
GGACGCGGCCGGCGGGGCGGAGGGGACCAGCGCGGCCCCGAGCCGGAGCCGCCGCGCACAGGTGGTCTTCTGTACGACCGACAGCCCCGCGACCACCGCCCCCAGCACCAGCCACCCCGCGGGCCCGGCCGCCATCACCACCCCGGTCAGCAGCGGCGGACCGGCGGACTTCTGGATGGACTGGGACATCCCGGCCACCCCCAGATACGCGGCGCGCGCGTCCGGCGGCGCGAGCAGCACTGCCAGCTCCCACGAACTCACCGAACGCATCAGCTCCGCCATCGTGACGAGCAACGCCCCTACGAGCAGGGCGGCCCCGGCCGGCCACGCCCCGCCCCGAGTGGACGCCGCCATGACCGCGCAGCACGCGAACAACAGCACCCCGTACACCAGCACCGCCCGTGTGGCCCGGTGCGGCCCCTCGGCCCGCCGCGACACGCTCAGCTGCAACACCACGACCAGCACGGTATTGATGATCAGGAAGGCCGGGACGATGGCGTGCGGCGCCGACGTCCGGTCGACCAGCCACAGCGGCAGCCCGACGCTGAGGATCGAGTCGTCGAGATTCATCGCGATGTCCAGCAACGCGAACCGCAGATAGCCGCGATCCCGCCACGGATTCGCCGGCCGCGCCGCCGACCCGCTCGCAGCCGTGGCCCTCGGCCCGTCCCCTTCCCCCGGCTCGGCTCCGGGCGCGCCTTCGGCCGCCGTCCCGCCGTGGGACCGCGCCACCTCGACGCTCGCGGCCTTCGGCTCGTGGGCGCGCCACACCAGCGCCGCCGCGGCGACGAACGAGAGCGCGTCGCCCAGGATCAGCACCCGGTAGGCGCCGCCCGTCCCCACGGCCAGGCCGAGGGCGGCGAGCCCCGCGCCGACCGCGTACCCCGCGTTGGCCGCGCTGCGCGACAGCGCCTGATAGGCCGCGCGCCGTTCGCCCGCCGCGCGGGTGGCGAACAGCATCTCCAGCATCTTCGCCGCCCGGTCGCCCAGGTAGGTGACCGCGACGATCGGGAGCAGCGCGGCGAACTCGGTGCACACCAGCAGCAGGCTGAGCGTCACCAGCCGCAGCAGGTGGGAGCCGATCAGCAGCGAGCGCACCGGGAAGCGGCCCGCCAGCCGCCCGGCCAGCGGGGAGCCGGCGATGCCCGCCACGCCGGCCGTGCCGAGCAGCACGCCGACCTGCTGGGCGCTCAGGTGGGTCACGAAGGTGAAGTAGAGGACCGACGACGAGGCCCACAGCCCCGAGCCGGTCCGGTCCAGGGCCAGGGCGAGCAGCATGATCCGCGCGTTGCGGCCGCCGGGCGGGTTGCGCAGTTGGGCGATCAGGCCCTGTCCGTTCCTCCGGCCCCGCCCGCCCGGTGTGCCGCCGCGCCGCATCGCCCGCCCCCTCGGATGTATCTCGATGTCAAGAGATCTATGGATCGAGGGGTAGCCTGCCGGGCATGAATCTCGATGTCAAGATACTTGATGTCGATAGACCTGGTGCGCGGCGCCCAGTATGGGCCCGAGTGCCGCGCGCCAGGTCCGCCATCGACTGACGGAGAATCGATCGACGGGAAAGCGGGATCGATTCAGCTTCAGCAGCTCAGATTGCCACCGGTGGAGGTGCCCAGTAGCTGGGTGAACCTACGGAAGGTGTCGATGCGGTTCTGGACCTGGCCGGGGTTGCCCCCGTTGCACTCCACCGAGCCGTTGATGCTGCGGATCGTCTCGCCGAAGCCGCGGTCGTTGACGATCGCGTCGTGCGGCGTCATCGTGCCCGGACCCCGCTGGGTGTTCCAGTACCAGAGCCCCGTCTTCCAGGCCACGGCCGGGTCGGTCTGCACGAGGTTCGGGTTGTGCAGCAGGTCGATGCCGAGCGCGTCGCCCGCCGTCTTGTAGTTGTAGTTCCAGCTCAGCTGAATCGGCCCGCGCCCGTAGTAGGCCGCCTGCCCCGCAGGACAGCCGTACGGCCTGTTGGGGTCGCAGTAGTGCGGGTAGTTGCTGGTGTCCTGCTCCACGACGTGGACGAGGCCGCCCGTCTCGTGGCTGACGTTCGCGAGGAAGGCGGCGGCCTCCCGCTTCTTGATGGTGTCGCTGCCCGTCTTGGTGAAGCCGGGGTAAGCGCTCAGGGCCGCGGTCAGCCCCTTGTACGTGTAGAACGAGTTCCGGTTCGGGAACATCTGGTTGAACTGCGCCTCGCTCACCACGAAGTCCGTGGAGGGATTGGTCGGACCGCAGTTGTACGGCTCCCAGAACCAGGTGCTGATGACCGGGTCGTAGCCCGGGTTGTCATGGGTGGCCCGGTAGAAATTGCCATTGGTGTACTTGACGATATCGCCGGTCCTGTACGACTTCCCGGCGGTCCATACGGTGTAGTTGCAACTCGCGACAGTGGTGGGGGCGGCTGCCGTGTCGGGGGTGGCGGCCGCGGTCGCGGACGGCGCCCCGACGGCGAGAACGGCGGTGAACGCGGCGGCGGAGAGGATGGCTGCCATGCGCTGTCTCAGCAACACTTGATCACTCCTCGGTGCGGCAGAAGCCGCGGGGGATCGGCGCCGGACGACCCGACGCGCGTGTGTGCGTCCCCGCGGCCGGCATCCGGGGCCGGACGCGACCGCAGAGATGAGGTACTCAACCGCTGCGGTCTGGACCAGTCAAGACCGCAGATCGCCCACATGCCTCCTGACTGGCACGAACCGACTGGCGCGAACCGACTGGCACGAACCGACTGGCATGAACCGACCGGCGTGCACGCCACGCACATCCCCGCGCCGACGCGGCGCTCGCGGTCCACGCCGATCCCCACCGGCCTACTCCTCGCCCCAGGCGACGGGGAGCCGCTCCACCCCGTAGATGTTCATGGCGCTGCGCATCGGCACGTCCTCGGGCGGAACGGCGAGCCGCAGTGACGGGAAGCGGGCGAAGAGAGCCGGGATGGCGACGCCCATCTCCACCCGCGCCAACTGCTGGCCCAGGCACTGGTGGACGCCGTGCCCGAAGCCCAGATGCCCGGTGGCCTTCCGGCGCAGGTCCAGGGCGTCGGGGTCCGGGAACTTCAACGGGTCGCGATTGGCGGCCTGGAACGAGACGGTGACGCACTCACCCGCCCTGACCAACTGGCCTTCCAGCTCTATGTCCTCCAGCGCCGCCCGCACACCGGGGTCGGCGACGGTCAGATAGCGCATCAGCTCCTCGACGGCCTGGTCCGCGAGACCTGGATCGGCCCGCAGGGCGGCGGCCTGGTCCGGGTTGCTGAGCAGGGCGAAGGTGCCGTGGGCGATCATATTGGCGGTGGTGTCCAGACCCGCGACCAGCAACAGGACGCCGATGCCGGTGAGTTCCTCATCGGTGAGGTCGCCGCTGGTCAGATCGCTGATCAGATCGTCCGTGGGCTCGGCGCGCTTGGCCAGCACCAGCTTGTGCAGATACTCCGTCAGTGCGGTCAGCGCCGCTTCCCGCTCCCGCTCCTCGGCGGACTGGGTGAGCAGGGTCGAGGCGTGGTCCTGGAAGAGCTCCCGGTCGGCGTACGGCACCCCCAGCAACTCGCAGATCATCAGCGCCGGAACGGGCCGCGCGTACGCCTCCACCAGATCCGCCGTCTCGCCCCGGCGCTCCATCGCGTCGAGGTGCTCGGCGGTGATCTGCTCCACCCGCTCGGTGAGCGCCCGCATCCGGCGCACGGTGAAACTCCCGATGAGCAGCCGCCGATAGCGCGTGTGCTCGGGCGCGTCGATCCCGGTGAGGTCGCCGACGGCCGCCGGGGGCATCTCGCCGAGGTCCATGAGCGGGGAGTGCAGGAGCTCCTGGCGCGAGCTGAAGCGCCGGTCCGCCAGCACTTCCCGGACCACGGCGTGGCCGGTGGCCAGCCAGCCCATGTGCCCGTCGGGATACCGCATCCGTACGAGCGGCCCCTCTTCCCGAAGCCGCGCCAGCTCGGCGGGCGGGTCGAACGGGCAGCCCTCCGTGCGGTCCACCGGCATCGTGACCGGCTCGGAGCGAGGCGATGGTGTGGGGTGGTGGTGCATGGGGTCCTCCGGTTCAGAGTGCAGAGTGACGTGCCATGTGCGGTGCCACGCGCGGTACGGCGAGCAGTACGCGAAGCGGTGCGTGATGCGGAGCGCGGTGCACCGGGTGATTCCAGGGCGCAGCGGCTCGTACGAGCACACCGGCCCACCGCTCGGCGCGTCGCGGCAGAGCCGCCGACGAGCGCCCAGCGGGTTCGGCGGGGTTCAAAGGCCGCCGCCATGGCGGCGAGTTGTGTGCTGACGCGCTGGGTTCGTACGGTCCGGTGGGTCCGGCCTCCCCGTTCAGGCGCGGTGGATCAGGATGTCGCCGATTCCGGTGCCGGCGCGGACCTCGACGGTCTCGTCCGCGGTGTCCGGACCCTCCGTCGTGCTCAGGGAGTTGCGGACGCTGCCGAGGCCGGTCTTCACATCGAGCCAGGCGGCCGTGGACTCGGCGATGCCGATCTCGACATCGCCGATGGCGGCCTGGAGCGTGATGCTGCCGCGCGTGACCTCGCCGACCCGGATGCCGCCGTTGGCGGACTTGGCGTCGACACCGGCAAGCGCGACGTCGACGGAGATGGCGCCGTTGGCCGCGTTCACCCGCAGGTCGCCGACGGCCTCGCCGACCTTGGTCTCGCCGTTGCCGTTCTTGATTCTCGAAGTGCCCCCGAACGTGCCGATCTCGATCCGCCCGGCCCCGAGGATCTCCGCGTCCCCGGCGAGGTGGGCCGCGTGGATGTCCCCGTGGCCCGTCTTGAGGAACGCGGCCTCCGCTTCGTCGACCCGGATGTCGCCGAGCGACGTCTTGAGCCGGCATTCGCCGAGGCGTCCAGTGCAGAGGAAGTCCGCCATGGGGGTGGTGCCGTGGACGTCCGAGCCGGCCGGCAGTTCGACGCTCACGTCGATCGAGCCGGGCTTGCCGAACAGTGAACGCTTCTTGGGCCCCTTGACCAGCAACTTACCGTCCGCGTAGCTGACTTTGGTCTGCTGGGCGGTACGGACGTCGGCGTCCTCGGCCGCATTGCTCGGCAGCACCTCGACGACCGTGTCGACGCGCTTGCCCGCGGTGATCCGGGCGGAGCCGACGTCGAATTCGACGGTGGCGGAGATCGGTGCCGGAGTGTCGAAGGTAGGCATGGCTGTCCCGTCCTCATGGCTCAATGGCTCAGGTATGCGTCCCGCTGGTGGGCGGGTGAAGGAGAGTGGTGCCCGAACGGACGCCGCACCGGCCGGAGGCGGTCAGCGGACCCAGCCGGTGAAGCCCTGACGGCCCATATGGCGCCCACGTGCCGGAGGCCGGCCGCGCTCGGTGGGTTCGAGGGCGGCGGCGACGGCCCGTACGAGCCAGGCGTTGACGGACAGGCCCTCCTGCCCCGCCGCCTCCTCGGCACGGGTCTTGAGATGGGCGGGAAGCCTCAGATTGACGCGCGCCGTACCGCCGTCGTCGCCGTCAGAGGCCGGGGGGACCGGCGCCATGGGCGCTCGCGCGCCGCCGGACGGGCCCTCGTGCGCACCTGCCTCCTCGAACCCTTCCAACGCCGGCGGCGGCGTCACGACGAATTCGGGGTCGAGTCCGCGCAGCCGTACGTCGACGGACCCTGGTGCCAGGTCGCGGGTGACCTCGCCCATGGCGCTGGACAGCGCGTTCAGGAGCATGAGCCGGACGGCCGACTCCAGAGGCGTGGTGAGCCGCTCGGCGAGCTCGCGCGCCTCGTCCCCGCCCGTGTCGGCGGCGACCGCGAGCTCGTGCCGGAGGTTGTCGACATACGGCGTGAGGTCCATGACGCCATGATGGCACCATGGTGGTGTCATTGCAAGGGGGTTGGTGGTGCATGCCTGGCGCCAGGGCCTGGGCGGGCCTGAATGCCGTGGTCAGGCTGCCCAGATCAGGCTGCCCGGATCAGGTCGCCCGGATCAGGTCGCCCGGATCAGGCCGTCCGGATCAGGCCGTCCGGATGAGGTCGCCCGGATCAGGCCAGCGGAATGACCGTACGGTACTTCCCGCCGGGCGCCTGCCGGGGCGGCTCCTCGGCCCGTTCGATGATGACACCCTCCAGCCCGTTGTCGGCGAGCAGGCGGCTCAGCTCGCGGCGGGCGGCCTGCCATACGCGGTCCGGGTCGGCTCCGGCGGCCGGGAGCAGGCGCACGCGCAGCGTCGTACGGGCGGTCTGCTCGATCTGGAACCGCTCGACTCCCGGCGTACGGTCGAAAAGGGTGCCGAAGGCCAGCGGGGCGAGGCTGACGTCCGCGCCGCGGCCGTTCGGGAAGGTGAGGACGTCCCCGGCGCGCCCCTGCACGCGGATCGCGGGCAGCGGGTTGCCGCAGGGACAGGGGTCGGGCCTGAGCAGGACGCTGTCGCCGAGGTCATAGCGGAGGAACGGCTGCACGCGGTTGGCGAGATTGCTGACCAGGACGGTGTGCGAGAACTCTCCGGGCGGTGTGGGCCGGTGGTCGGCGTCGACCGGCTCGACCACGGCCCAGTCGCTGTTGACGTGGTACCACCCGGCCGCGCAGCCGTAGCTGAGGTACGCGCACTCGGTCGCCCCGTACACCGTGCCGACCTTCGCGCCGAAGGCGGCCGCGATGCGGTCCGTGTCGCCGGTGGTCATCGTCTCGCCCGCGGGCTCGATCAGGAGCGGGTCGATGCGCAGCCGGCCCGCCTCCTGTTCGGCGGCGAGCAGCATGATCGTGCTGGCGTAGCCGATGACGATGGCGGGGCGGTAGGCGTTGAGCCGGTCGACCAGCTCCGCCATCGGGGTGTGCACCGAGAACGCCCGGATCAGCCTGGCGCGCCAGCCGCCCTCACGGACCAGGCGGGAGTACCCGGCGAACCCGGCGTAGTGCCCTCCGGTGGCGATCAGTTGGGCGAAGCGCCCGCCGCGGGCGGTGGCCCGCAGCACGCCGCCGGGGCCCAGCCAGGAGGTGAGCGCGCGGGAGGTGAGGGCGGAGGTGACGGCCATGTACCGGTCGTCGAGGAGGAACAGGCCGCGCCGGCCGCTGGTGCCCGAGGTGGTGGCCACCATGTACTTTCCCAGGAACCGCTGCCCAATCAGCTCAGGGTCGTCGCCGAAGGCGGACACCTTCTCGTGCGTGATGCCGCGGTCGCCCACCCAGTCGTCGAAGTTCGCCATCAGCGTCTGCTTGTCGGTGACCGGCAGCAGCGCCGGGTCCGTCACGCGGTCGGGCAGGCCGCGGTAGAGCTCGCGGTAGTAG
>NZ_JBHVHQ010000419.1:0-7192 GCF_042800135.1 Streptomyces sp. NPDC057654
GCGCGGCCGCCCCGCCGTCGCTGCCCCGGCCCGCAGGCCGACCGCCGCCCATCGCGTGCCCGCGCGCCCAACGCATCACCCCACGCCCTTCCCTCTCGACCGGCCGCACAAGGCAGCACCGGGCCGCACAAGGCAGCACAAGGCAGCACAAGGCCGCTCCGGGCTGTTCCTGTCCCGCGAGCGTCGTTAGGATCGTCGGCCCCGTTCCCCACGAGGGTGCGGCCCCCGTTCCCCGAGAGGGAAGGACACAGTTCCATGGCTCCCATGGCTCCCATGGCGTCCGCCGTCCAAGGCTCCTGTGCTCTGGTGACCGGCGGCACGGGATCGTTCGGGCAGAACATGGTCGAGTGGCTGCTCTCCGCGGGCTGCGCCGAGGTGCGCGTGCTCAGCCGCGACGAGCTGAAGCAGGAACTCATGCGCAAGCGCCTGGACGACGGCCGGCTGCGCTTCCACATCGGCGACATCCGCGACTACGACAGCGTGCTCGGCGCGAGCCGCGGCACCGATCTGATCCTGCACGCGGCGGCCCTCAAGCAGGTGCCGTCCTGCGAGTTCTTCCCGCTGGAGGCGGTACGGACGAACGTACTGGGCAGCGCCAACGTCATCAGCGCCGCCGAGAGCAACGCCGTGCCCTCCCTGGTGTGCCTGAGCACCGACAAGGCCGTGTACCCGATCAACGCCATGGGCATGACCAAGGCGCTCCTGGAGAAGACCGCGCAGTCGCACCCTCGGAACAACCCCCTGGCCCGCACCACGGTCTCCTGCGTCCGCTACGGCAACGTCATGGGCTCCCGCGGCTCGGTGATACCGCTCTTCCTCGAACAGCTCGTCAGCGGCGTGCCCGTCACCCTCACCGCGGCGGGCATGACCCGGTTCATGATGACCATGCGGGACTCCGTCGACCTGGTCGAGTACGCGCTCGGCCACGCCCGCTCCGGCGACCTGTTCATCCGCAAGCTCCCGGCCTGCACGATGGAGGACCTGGTCACCGGCCTGGTGCGGCTGTTCGGCAGGGACGCCGAGGTCAAGGTCATCGGCCACCGGCACGGCGAGAAGACCCACGAGTGCCTGGCGACCGGGCAGGAGCTGGCGCGCGCCGAGGACCTCGGCGACTACTACCGCGTACCGCTCGACTCCCGCGACCTGAACTACTCCGCGTACCTCGACGAGGGCGACGTGTCCGCCGTCTGCCCCGCCGACTACGACTCGCGCACCGCCCGCCGCATGACCGTCCCCGAGATCGAACGGACCCTCGCCGGGCTACCCGAGGTGCGCCGGGCGCTCCGCGCCGCCCGGGGGCACGTCACCATGTGACGGGCAGCTCCTCCAGCTGGCGCACCAGCAGCCCGTCGGTCCACCGCAGCCCCTCGGGAGCCGCGGCGGGCGCGAGGCGGGGGAAGCGCGCCACCAGCATGCCGAGCGCCGTCCGCAGTTCGATCCGGGCCAGGCTCGCGCCCAGGCAGTAGTGCGCGCCGTGGCCGAAGGTGAGGTGCGCGTTGTCGGTACGGGCGATGTCGAAGCGGTCCGGGTCGGGGAACCGGCGCTCGTCGTGGTTGCCCGACACCGGCGGCGCGAGCACCACCTCGCCCCGCCGCACGACGCCCCCCGACAGGGTCACGTCCTGCTCGGCCACGCGCGGCACCGCCGTGTCGCCGGGCATGTGGTACCGCAGGATCTCCTCCACCGCGCTGTCGATCAGCGCCGGTTCGCGGCGCAGCCGTGCCAGCTCGCCGGGGTGGCGCAGCAGCAGGAACGCCCCCCGAGTGATCATGTTGGTGCTCGCCTGATGGCCCGCGGTGATCAGGCCGCGCACCATGCGCCGCAGGTCGTAGTCGCCGAGGTGCGCGTCGGCGTCGCGCACCCGGATCAGCTCGTCGAGCAGGCCGTCGCGCGGTGCGCGGCGGCGCCGGTCGATCAGCTCGCTCACGTACTCCTCGTACGCCCGGAACGCGGCGGCGACCTCCTCCTTCGAGTACGCGGTCACGGACAGCCGGACGTTGGCCCACTCGTGGAAGCGGTCCCGGTCGCGGTCGGGGATGCCCAGCAGCTCGCAGACCACGGCGATGGGCACCGGGAACGCGTACTGGCGGACGAGGTCGGCCGGCGGCCCGGCGGCCTCCAGCGCGTCGAGGCGCTCGCGCACCGCCCGGTCGACGCGGCCCTGCCAGCGCTGCGCCCGCCACGGCCGTAACGCGTCCTGGACGGTGTCGCGCAGCCGCCGCCGCCCGGCCGCTTGCGCCGCCGCCCGCTCCCCGCCCGTACGGTCGTCGTCGTCCGCGGCGCCGCTGTCCGTACGGTCTTCACCTCGCAGGTTCCCGACCGCACTCGGCGCCTCCCCGCCGTCTCCGTCCCCGCGGCTCTCACCGGGAATCGGCATGAAGAGATACCGGTCGTCGCGGGCGAAGCGCGGGTCGGCGGTGACGGTGACGACGTCGTCGTACCGCGTCGCGAGCCACGCGTCGTGGCCGCCGGGCAGCCGGATACGGGTCAGGGGCGCCTCCTCGCGCAGGCGCGCGTACTCGGGCGGCGGGTCCCCGTGCGGTCCCGGCGGGTACGGGAAGCCGTCGCGCGGGCGGTCACCGGACGGTGTGCTCATGTCATCCCCCTGTCCGAGGCGTCGTGGGCGAGCGTGGCCGCCGCGGCCGGACCCGCGTCCGCTGCCGCCGGGCCGCGCCCCGCGCGCCGCCCTCCAATGTGGGACTCCCGCGAATCCGGCACAAGAGGGGGCGGGGGAGCGGCACGTGGGAGACGGCGCGGCGGGGGCGCACGGCCGTCGTGGGACGTACGGGGCGTTGTCCGCGCGCCCGTACGGTCCTTATCGTCGATGCCGCACCGCGCACAGAGACGGCCCGCCGCAGCCGGCCGGCCGAACGGCGACCCCAGGGGGCCGGATGAGCGTCGACGGCGGCACTTCAGAAGGCGGAGCGGCGGGCGCGACAGCGGAGGACGGGCCGCAAGGGGACGGGCCGCAAGAGGCACGCGCGCGTGGGCGCGTCGCGGGGTACGCGCGGACGCTCGCCGGTCATCTGGCCGCGCAGCGCGGCGCGGTCACGGTGCTGGCGGCGCTGCTGCTGGTGGAGGTCGCCTTGCAGGCCGCCGGCCCCTACCTGCTGCGCGCCTTCGTGGACGGGGCGCTGGCCCGTGAGGCCCGGTCGGCGCTCGTGGCGCTCGCAGTGGTCTACCTCCTCGCCGCCCTCGGCGGCCAGGCCGTCGCGGTGCTGACGCAGTACCTCGGCGCGCGGGTGGCCTGGCGCGGCGCGAACCGGATGCGCGCCCGGCTCGTACGCCACTGCCTGCGCCTGGACCTGACGTACTACCACCGGCATCCCCCCGGCGAGCTGGTGGACCGGATGGACGGCGACGTGACGCGGCTGGCGAACTTCCTCTCCCGGATGTCCCTGGTGATCGCGGCCCAACTGCTCCTGGTGACGGTCGTCCTCGTGGCGCTCTTCACGCTCGACTGGCGCTTCGGGGCGGTGTACGTGCCGTTCTGCGCGCTCGCGGTGCTGCTGCTCGCCACCCTGCTGGGCCGGGCGCTGCCGCAGCTGGCCGAGGCCCGGCAGGCGGGCGCCGACCTGCTGGGGTTCCTGGAGGAGCGGGCCGGCGCGACCGAGGACATCCGGGGCTGCGGGGCCGGGCCGCATGTGACGCGGGAGCTGTGGCGCGTGCTGGGGCGGCAGTACGCCGCCGCGCTGCGGGCGGCCCGCGCCACGGTGCGCTGGCCCGCGGCGGTGCAGGCGCTGACGCAGGTGAGTCTGGCGCTCGCGCTGTCGCTCGGCGCGTGGCTGCACGCCTCGGGCCGCATCAGCACCGGCACGGTGTTCGCCGCGCTGTCCTACGTCACGCTGCTGCGGGCGCCGCTGATGGGGATCACCACGCAGTTCGGGGACCTGGAGGAGGCGCTGGTCAGTCTGCGCCGCACCGACGAACTGCTCGCCGAACCCGCCGCCGTGGGCGACGGCGGCGGCGCGGTGCCGCCGCGGGGGCCGCTGGGCCTGGAGTTCGACCGGGTCTGCTTCGGCTACCCCGCTTCCCGTACGAGCCTGCGCACGCCGTCCCGCACGGTGCTGCGCGAGGTGTCGTTCGCGCTGCCGCCGGGGGAGCGGCTGGCCCTGGTGGGGCCCACGGGCAGCGGGAAGTCCACGCTGGCCCGGCTCCTGTTCCGGTTCCACGACCCGGACTCGGGCGCCGTACGGCTCGGCGGACGGGACGCGTCCGCCTACGGGCTGGCCGCGCTGCGCGGGCGCGTGGCCCTCGTCCCGCAGGAGGTGCAGCTGCTGCACGCCAGCCTGCGCGACAACCTCACCTTCCACGACCCGGCCGTCACCGACGACCGGCTGCTGGCGGCCGTCGACCGGGTCGGGCTCACCCCTTGGTACCGGGGTCTGGACCACGGCCTGGACACGCTCGTCGGCGACGGCGGCGCGGGGCTCTCGGCGGGCGAGGCCCAACTCGTCGCGCTGGTACGGGCGTTCCTGCGCGACCCCGGACTCGTGGTGTTCGACGAGGTCTCCGCGCGGCTCGACCCGCACACCGAACGGCTGCTGCGGCGCGCCACCGGCCGCTTCCTGCACGGCCGTACCGCCGTGGTGGTGGCCCACCGGCTGGAGACGCTGCGCGCGACGGACCGCGTCCTGGTGCTGGACCAGGGGCGGGTGCGCGAGTACGGGCGGTGGGCGGACCTGCTCGCGGACCCGGCCTCCGCGCTCCACCCGATGCTGCGCGCGGGCGAGGCGACCCTGTGACGCGGCAGCGGACGCCGATGCGGTGCGGCGGTGACGCGGGACGCACGGCCGCCCGCCGCGATCTCGCACGGCTCCCGGCCGGCCAGGCGGGGCGGTACGGGTTCCTGGCCGCGCTCTGGATGCTGTGGCGGGCCGGCACCTTCGCCGTCGGCCTGCTCATGCGCGAGTACTTCGACGCGCTGACCGGCGCGCAACCGGTGCGCCTCGGGCTGTGGGGGCTCATCGCCGCCGTCGTCGCGGTCGAAGCGGCCCGGATGTCCGTACAGTTCGGGGCGATCCTGGGACGCCTGGAGCCCGCGCTCCAGCACCGGACCGCCGCCCGGCTGCGGGCCAACCTGCTGGGCTCGCTGCTCTCGCGCCCCGGCGCGCACGGCGCCCACGGCTCGTCCGCCGAGGCGCTGGCCACCCTCTCCACCGACGTGGACGACGTCGCCTCGTTCGTGGCCTGGTCCCCGGCGAACCTGGCGCGCTGGCTCTTCGCGGGCGCCGCCCTGGCGTTCATGGTGTCGATCAACCCGGTGGTCACCCTGGGGCTCGTCGTCCCGCTGTGCCTCGCGGCCGTCGCGAGCCGGCTGGTCAACGCCCGCTACCTGGCCGCCTGCCGGCAGGGGAGGGCGGCGTCGGCGCGGGCCAGGGGCGCGCTGCGGGAGGCGGTCACGGCCGTCGAGTCCGTACAGGCCGCGCAGGCCGAAGGGGCCGTCGCCGCGCATCTGGAGGGGCTGAACGAGCGGTGGCGGGCGGCGGCCGTGCGCGAGGAGCTGTTCGGCAACCTGCGCGGCTCGCTGCTGTCGAACGCGGCGTCGGTCAGTACGGGCATCGTGCTGCTCCTCGCGGCGGGGCAGGCGCGGGCGGGCGACTTCACCGTCGGCGACCTGGCGTTGTTCAGCTTCTTCCTCCAGTTCCTCACCGAGGCCGTGAGCACGCTGGGGCTGTTCACCGTGCGCTACCAGCGCGCCGTGGTGGCGATGCAGCGGATGGCCGCGTCCACCGGCGCGGACGGCTCGCCGGTCCGGCGGACCCCGTTGCACCTGTCGGGCCCGGCGCCCGCAGCGCCCGCGCCCGCTCACCATGAAGCTCCACCGCTGGAAGAGCTGCGGGCCCGGCAACTGACGTACCGTCACCCCGGCGGCCAGGGCATCCAGGACGTGGACCTCACCCTGGCGCGGGGCACGCTCACCGTCGTCACGGGCCGGGTGGGCGCGGGGAAGACCACGCTGCTGCGGGTGCTGCTCGGGCTGCTGCCCGCCGCCCGCGGCGAGGTGCGCTGGAACGGGGAACGCCTGGACGACCCCGGCGCGTGGCTCGCGCCGCCGCGCTGCGCGTACACCCCGCAGGTGCCGCGGCTGTTCAGCGGCACCGTACGGGAGAACATTCTGCTGGGCGCCGCCGCCGGGGATCGGGACCTCGCGGCGGCCCTGCACGACGCGGCGCTCGCCGCGGACCTGGACCGCATGGAGCACGGCCCCGACACCCTGCTCGGCCCCCGCGGGCTGCGGCTCTCCGGCGGCCAGGCGCAGCGCGTGGCCGCCGCCCGGATGCTGGTGCGCCGCCCCGAACTGCTGGTGTGCGACGACCTGTCGAGCGCGCTGGACGGCGATACGGAGCGCCTGCTGTGGCGGCGGGTGCTGCGCCGCGGCGGCACGACCGTGCTCGCGGTCTCGCACCGGCAGGCCCTGCTGCGCCGCGCGGACCGGATCGTGGTGCTGGCCGACGGCCGGGTGGCGGGGAGCGGAACTCTGCCGGAACTGCTCGACGCATGCGAGGAGATGCGCCACTTGTGGCACGAACCGCCCGACGCGAGCCGCTGAACGGCACGGTCCCCTCCCGTACCTCGGGTTTCTCGCCGCTCGTGGGCCCCGTCCCGCTGGGGCGGCGGGGAAGGGAGTTACGACGGGTGACTCATGAGGTGTCAACCGGGTGTCCACGCGCTGTACTTCTGTCCGAAAACCCGAATTTCATTCGTTCTCTTCCGTGCGAGGATGGCTGGCCGAACCGGGCTGACCGCGTGAGCGATCACCAGTGCCTGCTCCCGGCTTCGAGGACAGCGGCGGGAGCGGTGCCCCGAGAGGAGGGGACACATGCGCAGCCCCGAGAACAAGTCACCGGCGGACGCTGCGCCCCCCGCTCCCCATACGGCCGGGCAGCCGCCGCCCGCCACGGCCGCCGGGGCCCAGACACCGCCCGGACGCGCCGAAACCGAGCTGCTCATGCGGGGCATCGTCACCGCGACCGCCCCGCCGCAGGGGCTGTGCGGACTCCAGGACGTCCTGCTGCGGGCCCTCGCCCCGACCATGACGGGCCACCGCGTCGAGCCCGCCGGGCTCGCCCCCCTCGACCGCGCCGAACTGCGCCGGGCCCTCGCCTGCCGGGACGCCGAATTCCGCACCTGGGTGGGGCTGCTGCTCCTGATCAACGAGGTCATCCTCGCCCCGCTCACCGACGAGACC
>NZ_JBHVHQ010000420.1:0-7182 GCF_042800135.1 Streptomyces sp. NPDC057654
CAGCGCGGCCGTGTGCATAGAGCTGAGGAACGCCGGCCCGGCGGCCTTGATCGCCGCGGAGTCGCCCGTGGCCAGCGCCGAGGCGAGCGAGTCGGAGGCGGCACGGCGGACGCCGTCCGGGGCCCCGGCGAGCCGGTCGGAGACGAGGCCCGAGTACCGCGACCAGAGGACCGACCCGAGGACCGCGACGCCGAGCGCGCTGCCGAGTTGACGCAAGGTGTTCAGCAGCGCCGATCCGGCGCCGGCGCGCTCGGTGGGCACCGAGGAGGAGGCCAGCGTCATGCCGGGGGCGAGTACGAGCGCGAAGCCGAGCTGAAGCACGAACGCGTCCGCGATGAACCAGGCCACCCCCGTACCGGCTCCGAGGCCGACGACGCCGACGAACGCCGCGGTCATGAGCGCGATACCGGCGGCGATCGTCGCGCGCGGCCCGAACCGTTCGCTCGCCACCCGCGACAGCGGCGCTCCGACGACAAGCCCCACCGACAGGGGAATGAGCAGCATCCCGGTCTGCAACGGCGTGTAGCCGCGCAGGATTTGCAGGTAGAAGGTGACGAAGTACAGGTAGCCGAAGACGACGAACGAGCCGAGCGTCAGCGCCACCGCGGCGACGGTGAACGAGGGGTGTTTGAAGAGGCCGACGTCGACGAGCGGCTCGCGATGGCGCGCCTCGACCAGTACGAGAACGGCCAGCACAAGCAGGCCGATCACGGCGGGCAGCCAGGTGCCGAGGTAGCCCCAGCCCTTGTCGGTGGCGTGCACGACGCCGAAGACGAGCAGGCCGATGCCGCCCAGAGACCCGGCGACGGGCATCATGCGCATCTCGCCGGCGCCGCTCGCGGGGATCGTGGGGATCCAGGCCATCGCGGCGACGAGGGCCACGAGGGCGAACAGGGCGACGAGCTCCAGCACGGAACCCCACCACATCCCGCCGCTCAGCAGTGCGCCGCCGAGCAGGGGGCCGAGCGAGATGGACAGCCCGGAGGCGGCTGCCCAGGTGGCGATGGCCTGGGCGCGCTTGCCTGCCGGGAAGATCCGCAGGATCACCGCGAGGGTGGTGGGCATGATCATGGCGGCGGCCACGCCCATGAGCGCGCGGACGATGATGATCGCGACGGGTGAGTCGAGGAACCCGGTCACCGCGGTCGTGACGGCGAAGGCCGCCGTCCCCCGGACCAGCAGCCGCCGCAGCCCGAACCGGTCGCCCGCGCTGCCTCCCACCAGCAGGAAGCCGGCGAAGGTGAGGGTGTAGGAGTTCAGGAACCACTGCTGCTCGGTGTTGCTGGCGCCGAGGTCCTTCTGCATCGTCGGGAGCGCCACATTGAGGATGGTGCTGCCCAGCAGCACGGCGGAGACCGCGAGCGTGAGCGCGAAGAGCGCGAGTCCGGGCCGGACCGTACGGCCCCGAGTACCGGTCATCGGACACCCTCCAACTCGACGCACTCGACGCACTCGACGCACTGGGTGATGGACATACGTAAAGCCTTTCGAACTGTTGGAACCGCGGGTCGCGGACTGCCGCGATGGTGCGTGGGCGCCCCCGACCCCAGCCGCACAGGTCTTCGCCTCACAAGCTCCACGAGCTCCACGAGCTCCACGAGCTCCATGGGCTCCATGGGCTTACGGCGATCGTCCGCACCCTGCTTCTCTATCGCTGACCAAGAAGGCCACGACGCAGGTATACTTGTTCAGTGACCAAGAAGCAAGCCGCCACCGACCGCGCCAAGATCGGAATCACCCTCGACGACGTGGTGGCCGCGGCGTTCGACGCACTCGCCAAAGGCGGCCTCGCCAAGCTCTCCACCCGCGCCATCGCGGGCGAGCTGGGGGTCAGCATGAACACCGTCATGTGGCACATCCGCACCAAGGACCGGCTCCTGGACGCGATGGCGGACGCCGTCCTCGCGGGGATCGACCTGGAGGATCTGCCCGAGAAGTGGGACGACCAGGTGATCGAGCTCCTGGAACGGCTGCGGCGGGCGATGCTCGCCCACCGCGACGGGGCCGCGCTCGTCGCGGGCACGTTCCCCATGGCGTCCGGGACCGTCACCTACACCGACCGCATGGTCGGCGCCCTCCGGCAGGGCTGCCCCACCCCCAGAACGGCCGCCTGGACCGCCTGGAACGTCTTCTATTTCACCCTCGGCCTGGTCCAGGAAGAACAAGCCGCCCTCATCCAGGACCGTCAACGCCTACGCGACTTCGTCGACGAAAACCGCTTCCCCGGCCTCGCCCCAGCACTCGACGACTTCATGTCCGTCGACTTCGGAGCCCGCTTCCGCTACGGCATCCGACAAATCATCAGCTCCGCGGCCACCACCCCAGCCCCCGAAGACTGACCCCCGCGTCCGCGCTCAAGAATCCGCGCTCACGTCGCGGCAGTTGACTGTTGCACCGTCCTCCCGCACGACAGGGTTGGCCAGGGCCCCGATCCCGTCGATCCTGATCTCCACACCGTCCCCCGAAGCCAGCGCGGCACCGCCCTCGGGGGTGCCGGTCAGCAGCACATCGCCGGGCAGCAGCGTCATCAGGCGGCTCACCTCGGAGACGAGGACGGCCGTACTGCGGGTGAGCCGCGCGGTACTGCCGTCCTGTCGCACTTCGCCGTTTATCCGGGTGGTGATACGAGCCGCCGTGGGATCGACGCCGGTGCTGATCCACGGGCCGAGGGGACAGAACGTGTCCATGCCCTTGGCCTTGGTCCACTGGCCGCCGTCGGTGCCGATGTCCCAGGCCGTGAGGTCGTTCGCGCAGGTGTAGCCGAGGATGTGGGCGGCCGCGCGGCCGGGCTCCACCGAGCGGCAGGTGCGGCCGATGACGACGGCCAGTTCGCCTTCGTACCGCACGTCCTGCGACTGACCGGGAAGCACGATCGCTTCCCCCGGCCCCACCACCGCGGTGGGCGGCTTGAGGTGGATCATCAGGGTGCCTGGGGCGTCGGGATTCCCCCCGTAGTTGCGCCCGATGACCACTATCTTGCCCGGGTCCACCGGCGCCAGCAGCTCGGCCTCTGCCAGCGAAACGGTCTCCGCCCCCAGATCCGGCGCCAGATCCGGCGCCAGATCCGCCCCCAGTTCCGGCGCCAGGGGCAGCGACGGCAAGTGGGCGCGGTCCACCAGTAGCGTCACCGTGCCCGCGTCCCGGTCCACGATCCCGTACGCCGGTCCCTGCGCGGTCTTGAGCCGTGCGATATCCACAGATCTCCTAGGTTCGTCTCACTGGGTGCCGACTGCCGTATCGAACCGCCGTATCGAACTGTCTTATCGAGCCGCCATATCGAGCTGCCGACGGCGGCGCCAGGGGCGGATCAAACAAGCACGAGATGGGGGTCCAGGGCCGGTGAAGGCCGCAGCCCGTGTCCCGCCCCCGGCGGCGGAAGCGCGGCGTGCCGTTCGCGGTCGACGCGGTACGGAGGAACGGTGAGCGGTTCGGGAAACCATTCGTCCTGCCTGCCGCACTCGACGGCAGCGAGATCGGCCAGCCGCGCGGCCAAGGTGCGCCCGACCGACCAGAGCGGCCCTATCTCGCCCACCTGAACGCCCAGTTGTACCCGCATACCGCACTCCCGGGCACGCACCGCGGTGCGCAGCGCCGGCAGCAGCCCGCCGCACTTCGAGACCCGGATGTTGACCAGGGTGGCCGCCCCGGCGGCAGCCGCCCACGTCACATCGGCGGGGTCCACCGCCGACTCGTCCAGCATGACCGGCACTCCGGCTTCCTGGATGCGGTGCAGCACCCTCCACTGACGCGGCGTCGTGGGCTCCTCGATCCAGTCCACGGCAGCCGCCTCTTGAAGCAGCCGCGCACCCGCCTCGGCGCGTTCGGGCGGCCAACCGCAGTTGACGTCGACCGAGAGCCGCACACCGGGCCCCAGCAGGGCACGCACGCCGCGGGCCCGCTCAGCCGTCTCCTCCGGCGAGGGCAGCGCCTTGAGTTTTACGTGGGCCAACCGCGCCAGCGCCGCGGCCGAAAGCGCGCCCAGCAGTTCCTCCGGCGTGCGGCTCAGATCCACGACCTGGCTGACCGGCGGCGCTCCTCCCGACGCCGCTCCTCCCGGCGGTGCTCCTCCCGGCGCCGCTCCTCCCGGTGCCGCCAGCGCATCGGCGGCCCACGGGCAGACGTCCAGCACGTCGGCGAGCGGGCGGCGATGGCGGCGGCAGAGCGCGTCCAGCAGCGCCGTCTCCAGTGCCGCTGCCGCGGCCGGGGCCCGGTGCAGACCGCCGAGGAGCCTGGGCAGGTCGAGAGCGGCGAGCGCGGCGACCGCCCCGCTGAAGCCCTCTGCCGCCAGGAGCGGTTCGAGCAGCGCCGTGTCGAGGGAGCGGAGCGCGGCGACGGCGCTCTCGGCCGTCTCACCTGTCACATAAGGCCGCGGGGCGCCCTCTCCCCACCCCTCGGCGCCCTGCCATCTCAGGGTGAGCAGGACCGACTCGGTACGGGCCCGTGCGTGCGCGGTGTGCGCGAAGGGACGCTCCATCGGCACGCGCGCGGTGTGCACCCGCAGGATCTCAAGCACCTGGCGAACCTCCGGAACGCTGGACGGCGGGCGCCCGGTGGATCGCGATGTCCGCCAGCCAGTCCCAGAACTGCCGCCGCGCCGGGGAGAACTCCAGGTAGTGGGAGTCGGCGTCGAAGTGTGCCGCCACGGTGTCGGGGCAGTGGCGGACCAGCTCCGACTGCGCGCTGTCCAGGTCGATGATGGCGTCCCGCCCGGGCCGTGCGAGGTGCACCGGGAACGGCGGCGTGCCCCGCTGCCAAAATTCCGGGCCCTCGGTGTAGAGCAGCTCCAGCTCGGCCATGACGGAACGGAAGCCGTCGGTGATCTGCCGGAGCATCGCGTGGTCATTGGCCATGAAGGAGAGGTAGCGCTGGCCCCCGGTGTAGTCCTCGTCCCGCAGGGTGACCGGCGAGGGGCGCTGGCCGGTCAGAGCGCGCAGCCCGGCCACCCCGTCCCGGCCGTGCCTGGCGCGCTGCTGGCCCAGCGCCGGGGCGCAGAACACAGCGGCGTCCGGCGTTGTCCGGCCGGTGGCGAGCAGGGCGGCCAGCACGCTGCCGCCGAAACTCTGGCCGACCGCGGTAACCGGAACGCCCTCCGGGAGCCGGGCCCGGACGGCGGCGAACTGGGCCGCGTAGTCGTCCAGTACGGCCGCCGCGGAGGGGAGATGTCCGCGGGGGCCGCCGCTGGCGCCGGCTCCACGGCGGTCCGGTGCGAACACCGCGATGCCTCGGCCGGCCAGTTCGGGGCCGCTCTCGAAGAGCCAGCCGCCATGGCTCTGGAGCCCGTGCACGTAGACGACGGCGGCGCGCGGCCGCTCCGGGGTCCACTGGTGCGATACGAGTGGCACACCGTCCGCCGCCAGGTGCGTTTCGGTGCGGTGCGGTGCGGATTTCGCTTCGGTGATCACGATGGTTCTGGCCTTTCGACACGGTGGGGGGCGCGGAGCGGCGCGTCAGCCGGGCAGCAGAAGGCTGAGTTCGTCGATGAGGCTCAGCAGCCTGTCGTCGCGCTGGAGCCAGTGGTGTTTGATCTGCATGGCAGCTGCGCCGTTCCGTCGCTGAGCCTCGGCGACGGACAGGAAGCCGCCCGGCGCGAGGGGGAGCACCCGCAGCGGGTGCAGCCGGTCGGAGCGCCGTTTTTCCGCATACTCCGGGTTGCACTGCTGGAGGGCGGACTCCGCGGCGGCCGCGAAGTCCTCGCGCACCGCCGGACCGAGGTCCGGACGCCACTCGACGGCCAGTGCGTAACCCGGTGGCGTGCCCCAGGACGGGATGCAGGTGAACATGGGCAGGCTGCCCCACGTGTCGTCGTAGGCCGCCTTGACCGCCTGGTACACCTGGCTCTCGGTGAGCTTCTCGCCCGTGAAGGAGCTGCCGAATCCGGCCCGGCCGGCGAACTCCAGCCGAGGCGAGCCGCCGACGCGCCCCAGCACGGTGTACACGTCCGAGACGTCGTACCGGTAGAGCCCGTTGGCCTGGCTCATGACCAGCCGGTAGCTGCGCCCGGTCTCCACCTCGTGCGGTGCCAGGGTCTCGGCGTCGGCGGCCAGCGGACCGCCGTCGTCGTCCTCCGCGCAGGGCACGAACTCGAAGATGCCCTGATCGGGAGCGAGCGGGCCGGCCGAAGGGTGCTCGTCCACCGGGATGGTGACGATCCCTTCGGTGCCGGTGGTGCTGAAGGGCAGTTTGCGGATCCCCGGGGTGGCCTCCTCCAGCCAGTCCCGGTAGAGCCCGGCGGACGCGGAGTTCCAGCAGACCACCAGGGAGAGCCGCGGCCACAGGCCGGTCAGCATGGGCGGGCCGGAACCGCGCTCCAAGCGGCGGCTCAGCAGTCGGGCGAGCCGCGGGTCCGGCGCCATGCCGTCGGCCGGAACCCCGCGGACCGTCCCGCGGCCCACCTCGTCCACCAGCTCACCGGCGCGCAGGGCGAGTTGTTCCGCCAGCCCCACGATCTTGGACGGGTTGAGCGTGACTATCATCCGGACGTCGCGGCCGGCGAGCAGCCGCAGCTTGCGGTAGAGGCTGTCCGCGTACTCCTCGTCGTCGTCCCCGTTCATCCACGGCGCGTCGTACCACGGCGGCACCCAGTCGTCGGCGCCGACGGCGGCGGGGCGCCTGGAGATGCTGTAGACGGGGAATCCGTGCAGGCTCCGCGAGGCGGGCGTCCGCTCCCAGGAGAGGTCCAGCAGGTTCCCGGCGGTGAGGTTCTCCGCGCCGATCTGCTCGGCGTAGAGGCCCCACTGCGCGTAGAGGCCCCGTCCCCGGTAGTGGTCCCGCCAGTGCCGGGTGGTGGGAATGTACTTCGGACGGCCGCTGGATCCCGAGGTCTTCAGGAAGGCGTACGGTGCGCTGCGGGTCAGCACCTGGGGTTCGCCCGCCAACTGCCGCTCCACGTAGGGACGCAGCTCCTCGTAGCAGCGGATCGGGACCGCTCGCTTCCACTCTTCGAGGGTGCCGACGGAGCCGAGCCGGTGGCCGCTCCCGAATGACGTGGGCCGCGCCTGGTCCAGCAGGTCCCGCAGGACGCGGGCGCCGGCCGGCCCGGGGTCGCCGCACACTTCGCGCTGTCGTGCCAGGGCTTCGCGGATGCGGCCCGCGAAGCCCCGGTCGCAAAGGTCCTGCGGCGCAGCAGACACGCCGGTGGAATAGAGCATCCGTATTCCCCTTTACTACGGTGCGGTATGCCCG
>NZ_JBHVHQ010000421.1:0-7158 GCF_042800135.1 Streptomyces sp. NPDC057654
GTCGCGGGCCGCGAGCGCCGCGCGTGCGCGCCTGCCTGTCGGGCGTGGCACGCCCGACAGGTCGTCCCCGAAACCACCCCGACGAGTGAAGGTGAGCAATCAACCCCTTTTCATCCTCTTCAGCGTTTCTGAGGCATTCTCACCCGATGGGCGACTCCAGCCGCTCTTGACCACAATCGCCCACTACGGTGCGTCACCTGGCAGTGGCGTGCGGCCCTCTGCCGCCCCCACCGGAGTCCGACGAGAAGAGGATCGATGCAGCAGAGCAACGCGGCGCCCCGCCGGCCCATCGCCGTGGTCGGGGCCGCCTGCCGACTGCCCGGCGGGGTCAACTCGCTCCGCGAGCTGTGGTCGGCGCTCAAGGAGGGGCGCGATCTGATCGGCGAGGCGCCGCCCGACCGGTTCGAGGCGGAGCGCTTCGTGGATACGGACGTGCCGCGGCCGGGCAAGAGCTACACGGCCGCCGGCGGTTTCCTCACGGACGTCGCCTCCTTCGACGCCGCCTACTTCGGGATCTCGCCCGCCGAGGCGGAGCAGATGGACCCGCAGCACCGGCTGCTGCTGGAGCTGGCCGCGGAGGCGCTGGACGACGCGGCCATCGCGCCCCGGCTGCTCGCCGGTTCGGACACCGCCGTGTACGTGGGGATCTCCGACGCGTCCTACGGGGCGCTCCAGTTGATGGCGGAACGGTCCATCAGCCCGTACACGATGTCCGGCGGCGCCTCGTCGCTGGCCGCGAACCGCCTGTCGTACGCCTTCGATCTGCGGGGCCCGAGCATGGCCGTGGACACGGCGTGTTCGTCGTCGCTGATCGCCCTGGACCGCGCGTGCCACACACTGTGGGAGGGCACCAGCCGGGTCGCCGTGTGCGGCGGCGCGAACCTGCTGATCTCCCCGTACCACTACGTGGGCTTCTCCCAGGCGTCGATGCTGTCGGTGCGCGGGGTGCCGGCGCCGTTCTCCGCTCAGGCCGACGGGTTCGTGCGCGCCGAGGGCGGCGGCGTGGTGATCCTCAAGCCGCTGGACGACGCCCTGGCCGACGGCGACCGGGTGCACGGGGTGATCCTGGGCACCGGGGCCAACAGCGACGGCCGGACGCTCGGCATCGCGCTCCCCAACGACCGGGCCCAGGAGGACCTGCTGCGCCAGGTGTACGCGCGGGCCGACGTGGACCCCGACGAGCTGGTGTACTTCGAGGCGCACGGCACCGGCACCCCGGCGGGCGACCCCCTGGAGGCCATGGCGATCGGCCGGGCCCTGGGCGCCCGCCGCATCACCGGGGACCTGCCCTTCGGCTCGGTCAAGAGCAACCTCGGACACCTGGAACCGGCGTCCGGCATGGCGGGGCTGTGCAAGGCGCTGCTGGTCCTGCGGCACGGGGCGATCCCCGCCACCCTGCACGCCGACGAGCCCAGCCCGCACATCGACTTCGCGGGGCTCGGCCTGGAACTGACCACCACGCCCCGGCCGGTGGCCGCCGCCGAGCGGCCGGTGGTGGGGGTGAACTCCTTCGGCTTCGGCGGCGCCAACGCGCACGCGATCGTCTCCGCCGCCCCCGTCCCCGCGCCCCGCCCGGCGGACCCCGGCGGCCCCGCCCGGACGCCGCTGCCGGTGCTGGTGTCGGCGCGCGACGAGAAGGCCCTGGCGGAGGCGGCGACCGCGTTCGCGGAGCATCTGGCCGACCTGCCGCAGGAGGAGTTCTACGATGTCGCGCACACCACGTGCCGGCGGCGCGGCCGCCACGAGCACCGGGCCCTGGTGCTGGCCCGTACGCCCGGCGAGGCGTCCCGCGCCTTCGCCGAACTGGCCGGGGCCGAGCGGACACCGCCGCGCCCCGAGCCCGGCGGGCCCGTCGGCGCGCGGGCCCAGGGGGTGCGCGGCGGGCGGGTCGCGTTCGTGCTGTGCGGCAACGGCTCCCAGTGGGCCGGGATGGGCGCCGACCTGCTGGCCCATGACGCGGACTTCCGGGCCGCGGTCGAGGAGTTCGACGCGCATCTGACGCCGCTGCTCGGCTGGTCGGTCGCCGAATACCTGGCCGCTCCCCCCGAGGACTGGCGGCTCGCGGCCACCGAGGTCGCCCAACCACTGCTGTGCGCCGTGCAGTTGGGCATCGCCGCCGCGCTCCGCGCCCGGGGCGTCGAACCGGCGATGGTGGTGGGCCACAGCGTCGGCGAGGTCGCGGCCGCGCACCTCGCCGGGGTGCTCACGCTCGCCCAGACCGCGCGGGTCGTCGCGGAGCGCGGCGCGGCGCAGGCGCCCACCGCGGGCCTGGGCCGGATGGCGGCCGTGGGGCTCGGCGAGGAGGAGGCGCGGGCGCTGCTGGCCCCGTACGGCGAGCTGCTGGAGATCGCGGCGGTGGGCAGCGACCGGGACGTGACCGTGTCGGGCGACGCCGGGGCGCTCGCCGCTTTCGGCGAGGAACTGGCCCGGCGGGAGGTGTTCTTCCGCGACCTCGGCCTGGACTACGCCTTCCACAGCCGGGCCATGGACGGGCGGCACGACGCCCTCACCGAGGCGCTGGCCTCACTGGAGCCGTCGGACGCGTCCCTGCCGATGTACTCGACGGTCACCGCGGACCGCGTGCTGGGCTCTGAGCTGGACGCCCGGTACTGGTGGCACAACGTGCGGCGGCCGGTGCGCTTCGGCGCCGCGGTCGAACGCGCCCTGGACGACGGCGCGGACATCCTGCTGGAGGTCGGCCCGCACCCGGTGCTGCGCGGTTCGCTGCGGCGCACCGCCGCGGGCCGTCCCGCCGAGCACATCGCGGTGCTGCCGACGATGCGCCGTCCGGCGACGTCCGGGCAGGCGATCCCCGGGCAGGCGGGGGCGGTGGGCGCGGGGACGGCCCAAGCCGTACAGGGCGCCGCCCAGGCGGACACCGTCCGGGCGGACGCCGTGCACGCGCTCGACACCACCTGCGCGGCGCTGCTGGCGGCCGGCGCGGAGTTCGACTGGGAGCGGCTGCTGCCGGCGCCCGGCCGGGTGGCGGCGGACCTGCCCGCCTACCCGTGGCAGCGGCAACGGCACTGGAAGGGCACCCCGCAGTCCTGGGTGCGCTCCAGCGGCGACGGCGTGCTGCGGCACCCGCTGCTCGGCGAGCGGCTGCCCGCGCCCCAGCCCGTGTGGCAGGGGCCGGTCGAGCCGGTGCTCGTGCCGTGGCTCAGCGGCCACCGGGTGGGCGGCTCCGTCGTCGTGCCCGCCACCGCCTATCTGGAGATGGCGCTGGCCGCGGGGCGTCAGGCGCTGGACACGGCGGTCGAGGTCGAGCACATGGACATCAGCAACGCGCTGGTGGTGCCCTGGCCCGATGCGGGCGGCACGAGCGTGCAGGCGTCGCTGAACCCCGACGACGGGACGTTCTGCCTCACCAGCACCACCGAGAACTCCGGGCAGACGCGGCCGCACGCCCGCGCGCGCGTACGGGCCCGGCTCCGGCCGCGGCCCGAGCCGCTGGACGTCGGCCAGGCGCGCCGGGACTGCCCCGAGCCGCTGACGGCGGAGCGGTTCTACGGGGCCTGCGACTCCGTCGGGCTCTGCTACGGACCGGCGTTCCGGGTGCTGGAGGAGATGTGGCGCGGGCCGGACACCGCGCTGGCCGCCTACCGGCACGACGCGCCCGGCGACCCGTACACGGTGCACCCCGCCCTGCTGGACGGCGCGTTGCAGACCGGGGTGGCGCTCCTGCTGGACCGGATCGCCGCGGGCCACCCCTACCTCCCGTCGGCCATCGCCGCGCTGCGGGTGTGGAAGACCCCCGCGCCGCACGGCCTCATGCTCGTACGCGAACGCGGCCGGACCGACGAGGAGGTGTGCTGGGACATCCTGCTCACCGACGAGGACGGCACCGTCTCCGCCGAGCTGGAGGGCTGCCGGCTGCGCAGGCTCCAGATCGGCCGGCTCGCCCAGGTCGGCGTGATGGAGACCGTGCTGCGGGCGGCCCCGCACAAGGAGCTGCCCCGTACGCCCGTACCGCTGCCCGCCCCGGCGGAGCTCGTGGAGCGGGCCGGTCAGCGGATCGGGGAGCTGCGCGCCGCGTGGCGCGACGCGGGCCACGACGAGGCTGTGGAGGACTTTCAGCGGTACACGGCCGCGCGGTACCGGGAGCTGATCGCCGCGCTGCTCGACGACGCGGAGAAGCCCTTCGCCGTCGCGGACCTGGTCGCCAAGGGCCTCCCGGCCCAGCACGAGCGGCTGTTCGGGCTGCTCGGCCCGTTCCTGGAGCGGCAGGGCGTCTGGCGGGCGGAGGACGACCGGTGGCGGCTGTGCGCACCGGCCGCGTCGGCGCAGGCGCTGCTGACCGGATTCGTCGGCCGCCATCCGGCCTTCGCCTCCGCCGCCGCCCTCACCGCACGGCAGCTCCAGGCCCTGGAGGACTCCTGCCGCGACGACGCGGACGCGACCGAGGCGGTCGTCTCCGACTCCGCCGCCCGCATGCTGGAGCAGTATTACGACGTCTCGCCGCTGTGCCGGTTCCACAACCGGGTGGCGCAGGCGCTGGTGGAGCAGCTGACCGGCGCGTTGCCCGCGGACCGCGCGCTGCGGGTGCTGGAGATCGGCGCGGGTACGGGCGGGACGACGGCGGCTCTGCTGCCGCTGCTGCCGGCCGACCGCGCCCACTACACGTTCACCGACGTCTCCTCCTACTTCCTCACCCGCGCCGAGACCCATTTCGCCGCGTACGACTTCGTCGAGTACGCCGCCTTCGATCTCAACCAGGACCCGGCCGAACAGGGCATGGCCGCGGGCGAGTTCGATCTGATCGTGGCGTCGAACGCGCTGCACACCGCCGCCGACCTGCGGGAATCGCTGCACCGGGTGCGTTCCCTGCTGGCCCCGGGCGGGCAGTTGCTGGCGTTCGAGGGGCATGACGCGGAGGTGCTGGCCCCGGTGTTCGGCGCCTTGGACAGCTTCTACGCCCACACCGACCACGAGCTGCGGCCCGGCTCCCTCCTATTGGCCCGCGACGAGTGGCCGCGGCTGCTCGCCGAGTGCGGCTTCGACGCGGTGGCGCGGACGGGCGGCGACGAGCCGTCGCTGCGCGAGGGGTGGTCGGTCTTCCTCGCCTGTGCCCCGGCCGGGGCGCAGGCGCCGGAGGCGGCGCTGCCCGAGGCGGACGGCGCCGGTACGTACCTCATCGTCACCGAGCGGGAGAGCGAACTCCCCCTGGCCCAGGCGCTCGGCGGGACGCTGGAGGGGCGCGGCGCGGGGGCGGTCCGCACGGTGGAGCTGCCCGAGCGGCCCGAGGAGTGGGAGGCGCTGCTCAGCGGGGCGGTGACGGGCGCGGAGCCCGCGGTGGTCGTCGTCACCGTGCTGCTCGGGGACGGGCCTCCGGACGAGGCCGTTGCCGTGGCCGCGCGCCGCGCCTCCGCGCTCGGCGCGCTCGCCGCCGCCCGCGAGGAGCTGCCCGACGGCGTCCGCGCCGAGCTGTGGCTGGTCACCCGGCCGTGCGGGGCGCTGCCTGCGCTGGAGGAGATCACGCACCCCGAGGACGCGGCGGTCTGGGGCGTCGCCCGCACCCTGGCCAATGAGCACCCCTCGCTCGTGGGCCGCCGCGTGAGTCTGCGGCGCGGCGACGCGGCGGCCGACGCCCTGCGGCTGGCGCGGGAGATGCTCGCGGCCGGCGACGAGGACGAGATCGTGCTCACCGCGTCCGACCGCTTCGTGCCCCGCGAGCGGCCCCGCCCGGAGCCGGCCCGGCCCGCTGGGGACACCCCGTTCGCGCTGCGGGTCCGCCGTCCGGGCCTGTCGTACGAGCTGGTGTGGGAGGAGACGCCCGTACCCGCCCCGCCGGGGCCCGGCGAGGTGCTGGTGGACGTGCGCGCGAGCGCCCTCAACTACCGCGATGTGATGAAGGCGGTCGGCCTGCTGCCCGCCGAGGTGTTCGAGAGCGCGGCGGACTCGGACGGCGTCGGCCTGGAGTGCGCGGGCGTGGTGCTGGCCTGCGGTCCCGGCGTGAGCGGTTACGCGCCCGGCGACCGCGTGGTGGGCATGACGTACTCCGCGTGCGCCAGCCACGCCCTGATGCAGTCGGCCAAGATGTGGCGCCTGTCCGACGCGGTGTCCTTCGCCGAGGCGGCGGCCACCCCCATCGTGGCCTGCACCGTCCAGTACGCGCTGGGCGAGCTGGCGCGGCTCCAGCCCGGTGAGACCGTGCTGATCCACGGCGCGGCGGGCGGCGTGGGCCTGGCCGCGGTCGCGTACGCGACGCTGAAGGGGGCGCGGGTGATCGCGACGGCGGGCAGCGACCTGAAGCGCACGTTCCTGCGGAGCCTGGGCGTCGAACACGTCCTGGACTCGCGGACGCTGGAATTCGCCGAGCAGATCCGCGGCATCACCGGCGGGCAGGGCGTGGACGTGGTCCTCAACTCCCTCGCCGGGGAGGCCATGGCCCGCAGCCTGGAGCTCCTGAGGTCCGGCGGCCGGTTCGTGGAGCTGGGCAAGCGCGACTTCTACGAGAACAAGCCGCTGCTGCTGCGCCCGTTCACCAGGAACATCGCGTTCTTCGGCGCGGACGTCTCGCAGGTCCCGGACCACTTCTTCCCCCGCATGCGCGCGGAGATGGGCGAACTGGCCGACGGGAGCCCGCATACCAAGGTGCCGTACACGGCGTTCCCGGCCGCGCGCGTCGCCGAGGCCTTCGCGCTGCTCCAGCACTCCCGCCACCTGGGCAAGGTCGTCGTCACCTACGACCCGCTGGACGAGCCCCTGCACATCGCGGAGCGTCCGGCCCCGCCCCGGCTCGACCCCGAGGGCGGTTATCTGGTGACCGGCGGCACGGGCGGGTTCGGCGCGGCCACCGCGTGCTGGCTGGCGGAACTGGGCGCGCGGCACCTCGCCCTGGTGAGCCGGCGCGGTGAACTGGCCCCGGAGGCGGCGGCCACGGCCGCGCGCCTGGCCGAGCTGGGAGCGGACGTCAGCGTGCACGCCGCGGACGTCACCGACCCCGAGGCCGTACGCGCCGTCCTGGCCGAACTGGCGGCGGCGGGGCGGCCGCTGCGCGGGATCGCGCACGCGGCGATGCACCTCGACGACGCGTCGCTGAGCGAGCTGAGCGAGGAGCGGATCCGCGCCGCGCTCGCGCCCAAGATGGCGGGCGCCCAGGTCCTGGAGTCCGTGGCGGCGGAAGCCGGCGCGGAGCTCGACCTGTTCCTGCTGCAC
>NZ_JBHVHQ010000422.1:0-7143 GCF_042800135.1 Streptomyces sp. NPDC057654
CCGCCGCGCTCCAGAGCGTCGCCCCGCCGCCCGCCGGGCCGCTCCCCCCGGCGGACGTGCCGCCCGCCCAGCCCCATGACCGCGCCCCGGCCGCCGCGGCGACCACCTAAGGAACCAGGACCCACGCCATGAACATCGACTGGGCAGCCCTCGGGCAGGTCTTCGGCGTCAGCCTCGTGGTGACGGTCGGCATGGTGGGCGTGTTCACGCTCGGCATCGTCGGCACGTCCCGCAAGCCAGGAGAAGAAGGGGCCGGCGCGGGTGCTCTGGCCCGTACCGGCGCGTATGCCTGCTTCGCCGCGTGCGCGGCGGTCGTCGCGTACGGCATCTATCTCATCGTGGCCTGAGCGGAGCGGCAGCGGCAGTGCCTTGAGCCCGTCGGGGAGTGTCTCGTATGACACCGCCCGGCGGGCCTTCGCGCGTGCGCCCCGCGTTCCCCACTGTGTGCCTCCGCACACTCCCCCGTCGCAGGTCAAGCGTGAGTTGACGGCCGTTCCCGGGCCATGGTGGACTTCCGGAGCCAAACGGCGACAGCAGAGGAAGCCGGTGCGAATCCGGCGCGGTCCCGCCACTGTTACCGGGGAGCGCTCCCCCACCACTCACAGGCCACGGCTCGCCGACAGCGAGCTGGAAGGCCGGGGGAAGCGCGGATCCGGGAGCCAGGAGACTCTGGTCGCCGGTCACGTCGAGCCAGGGCGCGGACCCTGAGTGAGGACATACGGATGCGTGCCGGTCACGCCCCCTTCGCGTACGGCGCCGCCATCGGCTTCCTCGGCGACCTTCTCGCGGGCGACCCCCGCCGCGGCCATCCGGTCGCCGCCTTCGGGCGCGCCGCCGCGGCCGCCGAGCGCGCCCTGTGGCGCGATCATCGCGGGTTCGGGGCGCTGCACACCGCGCTGTGCGCGGGCGGCGCCGTAGCGGGTTCCGCACTGCTGGCCCGTACCGCACGTTCCCTTCCCGCGCCGCGCATCGGCGAGGCGGCGCTGACCGCCGCCGCCACCTGGGCCGTGCTCGGCGGCACCTCGCTGGGCCGCGAGGCGCGGGCGGTCGGCGGGGCGCTGGCCGCCGGTGACCTCGCGGCGGCCCGGGAGCGGCTGCCGCATCTGTGCGGGCGCGACCCCCGGGAACTGGACGAGCAGCAGATCGCGCGCGCCGTGGTGGAGTCGGTGGCCGAGAACACCTCGGACGCGGTGGTCGGCGCGCTGGTGTGGGGCGCGCTCGGCGGGGTGCCGGGACTGGTCGGCTTCCGCGCGGTCAACACCCTGGACGCGATGGTCGGGCACAAGTCGCCGCGCCACCGCCGGTTCGGCTGGGCCGCAGCCCGGCTCGACGACGTCGTGGGCTGGCCGGGCGCGCGGCTGACCGCCGCACTCGCCGCCGTCGCCGGCCCCGACCCGCGCGGCGCCTGGCGCACCGCCCGCCGCGACGCGAGCAAGCACCCCAGCCCCAACGCCGGCCCTGTCGAAGCCGCCTTCGCCGGCGCCCTCGGCATCCGCCTCGGCGGCACCCTCGCCTACCAGGGCCGCACCGAACACCGGCCCGTACTCGGCGCCGAACTGCGCCCGGCCGCCGTCGCGGACATCGAACGGGCGGTACGGCTCTCGCGCCGGGTCTCGCTGCTGGCGCTGGGCTGCGCGGTGGCGGGGCGGGCGGCGGTCGTGGGCGCCGCGGGGCGGCGAGCGGGCGGCGCGGCGGGGGCCGTTACGGGCGTGGCGGGCGCTGTCGCGGGCGTGGAGGAAGTGGCGGACGCGCTGGTCCGTACGGGCATGACCTGCCGCAGCGGCGCGAGCAGCCGCAGCGGCGCGAGCAGCCGTACCGGCGCGGCCGACGGACGAGACGGGGCAGCGGCTGCTGTCCCGGGCGACGGGGCCGGCGCGACAGGAACGGTCACGGGCGTGACCCGCCGCGCGGGCGTGGTCCACGGACCGACCGGCGCGACGGCCGCCGTCGGCCCCAGCCGGACAGGTGCCGCAGGGCAGGAGCTCGACGCCGTCCTGCTCCGTGGTGTTACGGGCGTGGCCGGCGGGGTGGCGGTAGCCGCCGTTGTGGGCAGGATCGTGGCGGGGCGCGGAGCGAGGAGGCAGCGGTGAGTGGGGACGGACGCGGGCCGCGAGGCCCGCTCGGCGGGGGGCTGCTCGTCGCCGGGACCACCTCGGACGCGGGCAAGAGCGTGGTGACGGCGGGGATCTGCCGATGGCTGGTCCGCAAGGGCGTCAAGGTCGCGCCGTTCAAGGCGCAGAACATGTCGCTGAACTCCTTCGTGACCCGCGAGGGCGCGGAGATCGGGCGGGCGCAGGCGATGCAGGCCGCGGCGGCGCGCGTGGAGCCGAGCGCGCTGATGAACCCCGTGCTCCTCAAGCCCGGCAGCGACCGCAGCAGCCAGGTCGTGCTGATGGGCAAGCCCGTCGGCGAGCTCAGCGCGCAGGGCTACTTCGGCGACGGCGAACAGGCCCGGTACACCGGGCGGGAGCAGCTCCTCGGCACCGTGACGGACTGCCTGGAGGAGCTGCGGCGCACGCATGACGCGGTGATCTGCGAGGGCGCGGGCAGCCCGGCCGAGATCAATCTGCGGCGCACCGACATCGTCAACATGGGCATCGCGCGGGCCGCCCGGCTGCCCGTCGTCGTGGTCGGCGACATCGACCGCGGCGGCGTCTTCGCGTCGTTCTTCGGCACGACGGCCCTGCTCTCCGAGGAGGACCAGCGGTTCATCGCCGGGTATCTGGTCAACAAGTTCCGCGGCGACGTGTCGCTGCTCGAACCGGGCCTGGACATGCTGCGCGGCCTCACCGGGCGGCCGACGGTCGGCGTCCTGCCGTACGCGCACGGGCTCGGCATCGACGAGGAGGACGGGCTGCGGGTCTCGCTGCGCGGCGCGGTGCGCGAGAGCGTCGTCGCGCCGCCGCACGGCGCGGACGTGCTGCGCGTCGCGGTGGCCGCCGTCCCCCTGATGTCGAACTTCACGGACGTGGACGCGCTGGCCGCCGAGCCCGGCGTCGTCGTGCGGTTCGTGGACCGGGCGGAGGAGCTGGCCGACGCCGACCTGGTCGTACTGCCGGGCACGCGCGGCACCGTACGGGCGCTGGCCTGGCTGCGCGAGCGCGGGCTGGCCGACGCGATCGCGCGCCGCGCCCGCGAGGGGCGTCCGGTGCTCGGCATCTGCGGCGGCTTCCAGATGCTGGGCGAGCGCATCGAGGACGACGTGGAGTCGAAGGCCGGGACGGTGCCGGGGCTGGGCCTGCTGCCGGTGCGGGTCCGGTTCGCCGCCGCCAAGACCCTGGCCCGGCCGGCGGGCAAGGCGCTGGGCGAGCACGTGGAGGGGTACGAGATCCACCACGGGGTCGCCGAAGTGGCGGACGGGGACGAGGAGTTCCTGGACGGCTGCCGGGTGGGTTCCGTATGGGGCACGCACTGGCACGGGTCGCTGGAGAGCGACGGCTTCCGGCGGGCGTTCCTGCGGCGCGTCGCACAGGCGGCGGGCCGGGCGTTCGTACCGGCCCCCGACACGAGTTTCGGGGCGCTGCGCGAGGAGCAGCTGGACCGGCTGGGCGACCTGATCGAGGAGCACGCGGACACGGACGCGCTGCTGCGGCTGATCGAGGACGGCGTGCCGGAGGGGCTGCCGTTCATTCCGCCGGGGGCGCCGTGACGGGCTCCCGCTCCGCACGTACGGAGCCTGTATCGCGTACGGGGCCCCTATACCGCACACCCCTCGGACACCAACGAGCCAATCGCCACAGGCCACTCGAAGGAGTGATCACCGGATGAGCACCACCTACCCGTTCACCGCGGTCGTCGGGATGGAGGACATGCGGCTGGGCCTGCTGCTCAACGCCATCTCGCCCGCTATCGGCGGCGTGCTCGTACGGGGCGACAAGGGCACCGCGAAGACCACGACCGTACGCGGCCTCACCGCGCTGCTGCCCGGCGTCGCGGTCGTACCCGGCTGCCGCTTCTCCTGCGACCCGGCCGCCCCGGACCCGCAGTGCCCCGACGGGCCGCATGAGGGCGGTACCCAGGAGGCGTCCGACACGCGCGGCGCGAAGATGGTCGAGCTGCCCGTCGGAGCCTCCGAGGACCGGCTCGTCGGCGCGCTCGACATCGAGCGGGCGCTGTCCGAGGGCGTGAAGGCGTTCGAGCCCGGCCTGCTGGCCGCCGCGCACCGGGGCGTGCTGTACGTCGACGAGGTCAACCTGCTGGGCGACCACCTGGTCGACGCGCTGCTGGACGCCGCCGCCACGGGCGCCTCGTACGTCGAGCGCGAGGGCGTCTCCGTACGGCACGCCTCCCGCTTCCTCCTCGTCGGCACGATGAACCCCGAAGAGGGCGAGCTGCGCCCGCAGTTGCTGGACCGGTTCGGCCTGACGGTGGAGGTCGCGGCCTCGCGGGACACGGACGAGCGGGTGGAGGTGGTGCGCCGCCGCCTCGCGTACGACGAGGACCAGGCGGCGTTCGCCGCGAAGTGGGCGGCCGAGGAGAGCTCCCTGCGGGAGCGGATCGCGGCGGCGCGGGCGCTGCTGCCGTCCGTACGGCTCGGGGACGGCGCGCTGCGGCGGATCGCCGCGGTGTGCGCGGGGTTCGAGGTGGACGGCATGCGCGCGGACATCGTGACCGCGCGGACCGCGACGGCGCTGGCCGCGTGGGCGGGCCGGTCCGACGTGGCGACCGAGGACGTGCGGCAGGCCGCGCTGCTCGCGCTGCCGCACCGGCGGCGGCGGGCGCCCTTCGACGCGCCGGGGCTGGACGAGGACAAGCTCGACGAGATCCTGCGGCAGTTCGAGGAAGACAACCCCGAGCCGGAGCCCGACCCGGAGCCGGAGGGCCCGGACGACGGGGGCCCGGACGAGGGCGGGCCCAAGGACGACGGCCCCGGCGGCGGCGCGCCGCAGGACGGCGATGGGCCCGATAGCCCGGACCTGCCCACGCAGCGCGAGTCGGGCGCCGGTCAGCAGGACGCGCCCCAGCCCCCGTCGCAGCCGCAGCCGCAGGAACCCAGCGGGGACCACGGGCCCGAAACGGACGCCGGTGACGACGCGGGCGGCCCGGTGGCGGCGGCCGTCGCCGCCGACGAGCCGTTCCGGACGCGCAGGCTGGACGTGCCGGGGCTGGGCGAGGGCGCGGACGGCCGGCGCTCGCGGGCCCGTACCGCGCACGGGCGCACGACCGGATCGCGCCGCCCCCGGGGCGCGCTGTCCAAGTTGCACCTGGCGGCCACCGTCCAGGCCGCCGCGCCCCACCAGCGGGTGCGCGGGCGGTCCGGACCGGGCCTCCTCGTACGCCGGGACGACCTGCGGGAGGCGGTGCGCGAGGGGCGCGAGGGCAACCTCGTGCTGTTCGTCGTGGACGCCTCCGGGTCGATGGCGGCGCGGAAGCGGATGAGCGCCGTCAAGGGCGCGGTGCTGTCGCTGCTGCTCGACGCCTACCAGCGCCGCGACAAGATCGGCATGGTCACCTTCCGGGGGTCGGGGGCGGCCGTCGCGCTGCCGCCGACGTCCTCGGTGGAGGCGGGCGCGGCGCGCCTGGAGCAGTTGCCGACCGGCGGCCGGACGCCGTTGGCCGCCGGGCTGCTGACCGCGCACGACGTGCTGCGCGTCGAGCGGATGCGGGACCCCTCGCGCCGCCCGCTGCTGGTCGTGGTGACCGACGGCCGGGCGACGGGCGGGCCCGAGCCGGTCGTGCGGGCGACCCGCGCGGCGCGGCTGCTGGCCGCCGGGGGCACGACGTCGGTGGTCGTGGACTGCGAGGCCGGGCCGGTGCGGCTGGGCCTGGCGGGGCAGCTCGCGCACGAGCTCCAGGGCCCGGCGGTGACGCTCGACGAACTGCGCGCGGACAGCGTCTCCGCGCTCGTCCGGACCGTACAGAACTCACGGAAGGCCGCGTAATGCCCAAGGGACAGCCGTCAGTCGTGCCCGAGGACGGGCTCACCACACGCCAGCGCCGCAACCGGCCGCTGGTCTTCGTGCACACCGGCACCGGCAAGGGGAAGTCGACGGCCGCGTTCGGGCTCGCGCTGCGGGCCTGGAATCAGGGCTGGCCGGTGGGGGTCTTCCAGTTCGTGAAGTCGGCGAAGTGGAAGGTCGGCGAGGAGCGCGCGCTGAAGGTCCTCGGCGACACCGGCGAGGGCGGGAGCGTCGCCTGGCACAAGATGGGCGAGGGCTGGTCCTGGGTGCAGCGCGATATGGCCAGTAGCGAGGAGGCCGCTCGCGAGGGCTGGGAGCAGGTCAAGCGGGACCTGGCGGCGGAGACGTACAAGCTGTACGTGCTCGACGAGTTCGCCTATCCGATGCACTGGGGGTGGGTGGACGTGAACGAGGTGGTGTCGGTGCTGCGCGACCGGCCCGGTACCCAGCACGTCGTCATCACCGGCCGCAACGCGCCGCCGGAACTGGTCGACTTCGCCGACCTGGTCACCGACATGACCAAGGTCAAGCACCCGATGGACACCGGCCAGAAGGGCCAGCGGGGCATCGAGTGGTGAACGTGCCTGGCGCTGTCCCCCGCCTGGTGATCGCCGCCCCGGCGTCCGGGAGCGGCAAGACGACCGTCGCCACGGGCCTGATGGCGGCCTTCGCGGCGGCCGGGCTCGCGGTCTCCCCGCACAAGGTCGGCCCGGACTACATCGACCCCGGCTACCACGCGCTCGCCACGGGGCGTCCGGGCCGCAACCTGGACGCGTACCTGTGCGGCCCGCAGCGCGTCGCGCCCCTCTTCCTGCACGGCGCGCGCGACTGCGATCTCGCGGTGGTCGAGGGCGTGATGGGGCTGTTCGACGGGGCCAGCGGCCAGGGCGAACTGGCGTCGACCGCGCATGTCGCGAAACTGCTGCGGGCGCCGGTCGTGCTCGTCGTCGACGCGTCGTCGCAGTCCCGGTCCGTGGCGGCGCTGGTGCACGGCTTCGCGTCGTGGGACCCGGAGGTCCGGCTCGCGGGCGTCATCCTCAACAAGGTCGGCACGGACCGCCACGAACACCTGCTGCGCGAGGCGCTCGACGGCGCGGGCGTACCGGTGCTGGGCGCGCTGCGCCGCGTGCGCACCGCCAGCACCCCCAGCCGCCACCTCGGCCTGATACCGGCGGCCGAGCGCCGCACGGAGGCGCTGGAAGCCGTTGCCGCGCAGGCGGCGCAGGTCCGCGAGGGGTGCGAC
>NZ_JBHVHQ010000423.1:0-7131 GCF_042800135.1 Streptomyces sp. NPDC057654
GTCGTCAAAGGTTGCGGTCGTCAAAAGCCGCGGTCGTCAAGAGCCGTGGTGGTCAGGAGTCGTGGTGGCCGGGAGGGCCGTGGCCGTCAGGAGGTGGGCGTCGGCCGGACCGTCCAGTCGTACGCGGCCTGGGCGCTGAAATCCGACTGCCCGCCCGCGAAGAGCAGCCCCGCACTCCGGAACGCCGGGTCCCCGGCCGTGCCCGGTACGTACGGGACGGCGATACAGCGCATCCCGGCGCGGTGCGCGGCCTCGGCTCCGGGCGGCGCGTCCTCCAGGACCACGCAGTCGGCGGGCGCGGCCCCCAGCCGCCGGGCCGCCTCCAGGAAGATGTCCGGCTCGGGCTTCCCGGCGGCCACCTCTTCCGCCGACACGTAGGTCGTCAGCTGCGCGTCGAGCCCGGTGGCCGCCAGCACCGCGCCGATCGCCGCGCGGGAGGAGCCGGACGCCACCGTCATGGGCACCCCGGCCGCGTACAGCCGCTTCACGAAGTCGCGCATCTCGGGGAAGACCTCGGTACGCGCCCCGGCCAGCTCCAGATACGCGCGGTTCTTCGCGGCGAGCAGCTCCTCGACCGGCGCGTCGATCCCGTACTCGCGGCGCAGCGCCGTCAGCGTCTCGCGGGTGCCGATGCCGATGAAGCGGGTGTGCTGCTCCCAGCTGAAGTCGGTCACGCCGTACTGGGCGAGGACCCGCCGCCCCGCTTCGTAATAGTTCGGCTCGCTGTCCACGAGCGTTCCGTCGAGATCGAAGATGACCGAGGTGTTCTGGGCAGTGCTCATACTCCCCAGGATGCCAAGCCCGCGATCACGCGGGACGGCGGCCCGCGCGTCCGACGGCGTCCACGAGCGGCAGCATCCGGTGCGGCACCCGCTCGCGCAACGCCACCTCGGTGCTCGTCCGCACCACGCCGGGCAGCTGGATCAGCCGCTGGATGACGTCCTCCAGGTGCGCGGCGTCGCGGGCCACGACACGCGTCAGCAGATCGCCGCCGCCCGTCGTCGAGAACGCCTCGATGATCTCCGGAACGCCCGCGAGCGCGTCCCCCACGTCGTTGAGCCGCCCCTGGGTGACCTCGATGTGGACGAAGGCGAGCACGGGGTGGCCGAGGGCGGCCGGGGACAGCCGGGGCGCGTACGTCGTGATCACCCCGTCCCGCTCCATGCGGTCCAGCCGCGCCTGAAGCGTGCCGCGCGCGATGCCGAGCGTGCGCGCGTACTCCCGCACGCTGGTGCGCGGCTGCTCCAGGAGCAGCCGGAGGATCTTCGCGTCGAGCTCGTCCACGGCCATGGGGCACGCCTCCGAATGGTCGGTGAAACGGTCCGAGGACTGTACCAATGGCTCAGCCGTCGGACCGTCGTGGCTGATAGCCCGCCATCGGCGCCGTGGAAGCCGGCACCTCATGATGAAGTGGCGGCTTCCGCGGCCGGGGGCCGACGTCCGTCAGCCGAGCGGCACGTCCAGACGGGCCTTGCGGTGGCTGAACGTGGCGATGGAGTACGGGCCGTGGTAGCTGCCGAGGCCGCTCTCGCCGACGCCGCCGAACGGCAGCTCCGATACGCGCAGATGGGCCATCGGCAGCCCGAAGCCGAGCCCGCCGGAGGACGTCTCGTCGGCGAGCCGCCGCCGGGTGGTGTCGTCCTCGGTGAAGCCGTACAGCGCGAGCGGCTTGTCACGGTCGTTGATGAACTCGATCGCCTCGTCGAGACCGGAGACGGTCAGGACCGGCAGCACCGGACCGAAGATCTCCTCCAGCATCACCGGCTCGTCGGGCCGTACCCCGGTGAGCGCCGTCGGCTCGATGTAGAGGTCGTCCCGGTCGGTCCGCCCGCCGAAGGCCGTCGTCCCGGAGCCGAGCAGGGCGGCGACCCGGTCGAAGTGCCGCTGGTTGACGATGCGCCCGTACGCGGGCGAGGACTGCGGGTCCGCGCCGAACAGCTCCGCCACGGCCTCGCCGAGCGCTCGCACGAGCGCGGGAGCGGTCTTGGGGTCGGTCAGGACGTAGTCGGGGGCGACGCACGTCTGTCCGGCGTTGCGGAACTTGGCCCCGGCCAGGCGCGCCGCGACGGCCGCGACAGTCGCCGCATCGAGGTCCCGGTCCACGAACACCGGCGACTTGCCGCCCAGTTCGAGGGTGACGGGCGTCAGGTGCTCGGCGGCGGCCCGCATCACGATGCGGCCGACGGCGCCGTTGCCGGTGTAGAAGATGTGGTCGTACCGCTGGGCGAGCAGCGCGGTGGTCTCCGGCACGCCGCCCTCCACGACGGCGACGGCGTCCGGGTCCAGATACCGCGGCACCAGGGCGGCCATCGCCGCGGAAGTGGCCGGGGTGACCTCGCTCGGCTTGAGGAGCACCGCGTTGCCCGCCGCCAGCGCGCCCGCGAGCGGCGCGAGCAGCAGTTGGACGGGGTAGTTCCACGGCGCGATCACCAGGACCGTGCCGAGCGGCTCGTACCGCGTGCCCGCCGTCGAACCGTCGGGCAGCCCCGTCAGGGCGCCGGCCGCGAGCGGCTGCGGGCTCAGCCACTCCGGCAGGTTCTCCAGGGTGTGGTCGATCTCCCGCACCGTGAAGTCGACCTCGGCGGCGTACGTCTCGGCGTGCGGCTTGTGCAGATCCGCGTGGACGGCGTCGGCTATCGCCTCGCGGTTCTCGGTGAGCAGGTCGCGCAGCCGGGTGAGCTGCCGCACGCGCCAGTCGAGCGGCTTGGTACGGCCCGTACGGAAGGCGGCGCGCAGCCGCCCGACGAGCGCCGCGGCGTCCTCGGCGGTGAACTCGGCAGCGGTCTCAGTGGCCTGATCGGTCTCAGTGGTCTCAGTGATCTGGGTAGGCACAGTCATTTCCTGGGGGAGGGGAGGGGCAGGTGGTGCGGGCGCGCGGCGGAGCTCACCGGCACGCCCAAGAGGCCGGTCAGCAGCGCGTCCACGGCGGGATCGAAGAGCCGCTCGGCGTCGGGCGCGGACTCCAGGCCGATGACGAGGGCGACGCAGATCCGGGCGGCCTCGGCCGGATCCGTCCCGGCCGCGGTCCCCGCCTCGGCGAACAGCTCGGTCAGCAGCCCGTTGATCCCGCCGGTGAAGCCGTGGCACACGTCGCCGAACCCGCGCGCCTTCTCGTCGAGGAGTTCGGCCGCGTGCGGGGAGTCCCGGGACAGGCGGCGAACCAGGCCGAGCTTGACGGCCAGGACGCCGCGGATGCGCTCCGCGCCCGGGGCGTCCTCGGCGGCCGCCGCCTGCCGCGCCCGCGCGAGCGCCTCGGCGTGCAGCCGCTCGGCGAGCTTGCGGAAGGCGTCGTCCTTGCCGCGGACGTACTGGTAGACCGCCGACCGGGACACGCCCATGGCGGAGGCGATGTCGTCCATCGTGGTGCGCCGCACGCCGTACCTGGTGAGGCACTCGTACGCGGCGTCGAGCACCTCGGGGAGCCGGCCGGAGGGCATGCTCAGGCCAGCTTCTTCAGGAGCTCGGCGGCGAGCGGGGCGGAGGAGGCCGGGTTCTGGCCGGTGACCAGCGTGCGGTCGACGACCACGTACGGGGCCCATGGCTCGCCCTCCCGGAAGTCGGCGCCGATCTCCGTGAGCCGGTCCTGGAGCAGCCACTTCGCCCGGTCCGCGAGCCCGGCCTGGCGCTCCTCGGCGTTGGTGAAACCCGTCAGCCGGTAGCCGGCGAACGCGTTGGAGCCGTCCGCTCCCGTGGCGGCGAGCAGCGCGGCCGGGGCGTGGCACACCACGCCGAGCGGCGTCCCGGACTCCAGGGCCGCGATGAGCAGCGCGCCGGAGTCGGCGTCCACGGCCAGGTCCTCCATGGGGCCGTGGCCGCCGGGGTAGAAGACGGCGGCGTAGTCGGCGAGGTCCACGTCGGCCAGTGCGAGAGGCCGGCGCAGCTCGGTGAAGGAGGCGAGGGACGCGGCGACGCGGTCGGCGCCCTCCTGCCCGCCGTTGGCCTCGGGAGCCAGGCTGCCCTGGTCGACGGTCGGCATGACGCCGCCCGGCGTGGCGACGACGACCTCGTGGCCCGCCGCCTTGAACGCCTCGTAGGGGGCGACGGCCTCCTCGGCCCAGAAGCCGGTCGGGTGCTGGGCGCCGTCGGCCAGCGTCCAGTGGTCGGCGCCGGTCACAACGAAAAGGATCTTCGACATGGTGTCTCTCCGAGGGTGCGGGCCCGCGCGGGGCCCAAGAGGGTACGGAGCGCGCACACCGGCGTTCCGGCTGGATGCTCTGACACTTCGCACGCGGAACGTCAGTGTGGCGATGCCCCGACGGTAAAACGGCCGACCCGTCGAAAACCAATAGGGCCAGTCATATGGCCCATGGAGCCCCAAGGGGCGTCCTGGCCGCCGTACGGACCCGGCTGGTCCACTGGCCTCCCCGCGCCCGCCTTCCAGCCGCCCCCGACTGTGCCAATGGCCCAGTCTCGGCGTCCTTCCTTGAGCCAAAGGCCCTCTCGATGTTTTGATGATCCTGTCAACGGCGCTGCGGATCCCGCGGCGCCTTTTTCGTGCCCGCGCGTGTCCCCACGACGGCGGACGTCCCCCGACAGCGTTGAAGGAGCGGCAGGCTGTGCTCAAGAGGATGCTCGTGGCCCCGGACCCGGAGCTGCTGCGGCTGCGTACGTCGGCCCGTGCCGTGCTCGGCATCGGCCTGGCCGTCGCCGTCTCCTACCTCCTGGGCCACTCGCTCACCGCGGCCGTCGCCGCCGGCCTCGCCGCGCTGCTCGCGCTCTTCACCGTCGGCGACTCCAGCGTGCGCCGCCAGGCCGTCACCACCGCCCTGCTCTCGGCGGCCGGCTTCCCCGTCCTCGCGCTGGCCGCCGCGCTGCACGACCACCCCCTGGCCCGCGACGCCTCGTTCCTCGCCATCGTCTTCTGCGGCGTCTACGCCCGCCGCTGGGGCCCGCGCGGCCACGCGCTCGGGATATTCGGCTTCATGATGTTCTTCGCGACGCAGTTCCTGCACGCGGTGCCGGACCAACTGCCGCAGATCTACGCCTCCGTGGCGCTCGCCGTCGCGTGCGCTGCCCTCGTCCGCTTCGGGGTCTGGCCCATCGAGCGCCGCACCCCGCCGCAGGCCGTCCCCGCCCCGCTGCCCGCGCGCGGCCTCGCCCGGCACACCACGCGCCAGGCGGTCCAGGCCGCCGTGGCCTGCGGCCTCGCACTGGCCGTCGGGCGGCTCGTCTCCGACGACCGCTGGTACTGGGCCGTCGGCACCACCTGGTGGATCTTCGTCAACACCGCCTCGCGCGGCGAGACCCTGGTACGGGGCTTCCGCCGCGTCGTGGGCACCGTCACCGGCATCGCCGTCGGCCTGCTCGTCGCCGTGCCCCTGCACGGCGCGCCCGCGCCCACCGCCGTCCTCGTCGCCGTCTGCGTCTTCGGCCTCTTCTACAGCGCGGGCCCCTCGTACAGCTGGATGATCTTCTTCGTGACGGTCATGGCCGGGCTGCTCTACGGACTCCTCGGCGTGCTCCACCCCGGGCTGCTCACCCTCCGGTTCGAACAGACCGCCGTCGGTGCCCTCGGCGCGGCCCTGGCCGTCGCCGTGGTGCTGCCCGTCACCACCCACACCGCCACCGACGCCTGGATCCAGCGCGCCCTGCTGTGCGTACGGCACTGCGCGGCGGACGCCGCCCGGCGGCTCGCGGGCGACGAGGCCGCCGACCCGGCGCCGCGCGTCGCCGAACTGGAACTGCTCCTCGGCCGCGTCCGCGTCTCCCTCGCCCCGCTGCTCCACCCGCTCAGCCCGCTGCGGGCCCGCAAGGGCCGGGCCCGGCAGGTCATGGCCGCGCTCGACGACTGCGCCCGTCAGGTGCGCGGCCTCGCCGCCGTGGCCGCCGACCCCGACGCCTCGCACGACGCCCGGCTGACCGCCGCCTGCCAGCGCGTCGAAGCCGCCGTACGAAGCCTCGTCGCCCCGGCCTCCTGGGCCGACTCCCAGGCCGCTCCGGCGAGCGGCGCACCTCACCACCCCGGCGCCGAACGGGCCCTCGCGCACCTCCACGACCTGGAGGCCGCCCTCGCCTCCCTGGCCGCGCCGCTGCGCGGCAGCCCCCGCGCGCCGTACGCGGAGGCCTGAGCGCGCACCCGTCCCATACGCGCCCCCGCCACGGCGCGTATGGGCTCCGCCCGGCCGCCCTGTTAGCGTCTGCCCTCACGGAGACGGGACTTGACCAGCGGATACGAAGGCGGGCGCGGACCGGTGCAGACCGGTCCGGACCGTGCTGGACACGGACAGACCGTCGGAACAGAAGAAGCGGCGGAAGGCGGCACAGTGGGCGGCACGGAACAGCGGGCGTACATCGGATCGTTCAGCACGGGCGGCGGCCTCGGCATCACCGTCGCCGACGTCCACCCCGAGACGGGCGCGCTGACGGCCGTGCACTCCACCGACGCTGTCGAGAACCCCTCCTACCTCGCGCTCTCGCCCGGCGGTGACGTGCTCTACGCGGTGAGCCAGACCGACGACGGCGCGGCTGTCGCGCTCTCCCTCGCCGATCCGGTCCGCCCCGTGCCGCTCGGGGAGCCGGTGCCGGTAGGCGGTGCCGCGCCCACCCACCTCGCGCTCGCCCTCGGTCATCTGCTGACCGCCAACTACCGCTCGGGCAGCGTCAGCGCGCTCCCGGCAGCGGCCGACGGGCGGCTCGGCGCGCCCGTCGCGGTGCTCCAGCACGAGGGCAGCGGACCGGAGCCCGACCGGCAGCGCGGTCCGCACGCGCACGGCGTGCACCCCGATCCGTCCGGCCGCTGGGCGCTCGGCGTGGACCTGGGCACCGACTCGGTGTGGATCTACGCCCTCGACGTGCCCGGCGGCCGGCCCGTCGTGCACCACGAGACGCGGCTGTGGGCGGGCAGCGGCCCCCGGCACCTCGCCTTCCATCCGCGCGGCCACCGCGCGTACATCGTCAACGAGCTGGACTCGACGCTCACGACCTGCCGTTGGGACGCGGAGAGCGGCGAGCTCACGCCGATCGGCACGACGCCGGTCGCGCCCCAGGACACCGACGCCGTCAACTTCCCCTCCGAGGTGGCCGTCGCGGCGGACGGCCGCTTCATGTGGGTTGCCAACCGCGGCCACGACAGCATCGCCACCCTCGCCCTCGACGAGTCGGGCGACGCCCCCGGCCTGGTCACCACGGTCG
>NZ_JBHVHQ010000424.1:0-7117 GCF_042800135.1 Streptomyces sp. NPDC057654
CGGCCGCGAGCACCCGCAGCGAGACCCCGCGCGTCCAGGACCGCCCCGCGCCGCCGCGCGCCAACTGCTCCTCGGCGAGCGCCCGGGCGCGCCGGTGGTCGCCCAGCGCCAGATACGCCTGGGCGGCGTCGGTGCGCCACGGTACGAGCGCGGGGAGGTCGCGGTCCCAGCCGGACATCAGGTCCCCGCAGGAGCGGAAGTCGTCGAGCGCGGCGTACGGGCGTCCCGCGGCGAGGTAGAAGTGGCCGCGCGCCCAGAGGTAGAGGAGCCCGCCGGGGCTGTGGAAGGCCGCGTCGGGCACGGGGATGCTCAGGTGGGCCGCCGCCTCGTCGAGTCGGCCCATGGCGGTCTTCGCGTACAGCAGGGCGGCGACGGGCGTGGCGATGGCCGCGCCCCACTCCTCGGGGGAGACGAGGGTGAGCGCGGTGTGCGCCGACTCCTCGGCCGCGGCGAGCCCGCCGAGCCTGATCTCGACGAGCGCCTTGGCCCCGGCGAACATCGACTGCCACATCGGGGCCCGCCGCTCCGTGGCGTCCTTGAGAAGGGCGTCGCACCAGGAGCCGGCCCGGTCGAGGTCGTCGGCGAAGATGAGCGCGGCCAGGGCGGCGGTGACGGCGGGCAGCGTACGGTCGTCCAGCTGGGTGTCCCGCAGCAGCCGCTCCGCGCGCGTCACCACGTCGCCGCCGGAGCCCAGGTCCAGCGCGCCGTCCAGCAGGGACACGGCCTGCTGCTGGGCGCTCTGCGCCGGGGTGAGGTCGCGCCGCCCGGCGGGCGCTCCGGTCGTACGGTCCGGGAGGCCCGAGAGCCCGGGATAGCTGTAGGCGGCCCAGAGCCGGAGGAAGCCCAGTTCGCGCGGCTCCTTGCCGTCCGCCTCCGGACCGCCTTCCGCATCCGCACCGTCGTGCCGCTCGGGGCCTCTGTGCCCGTCGTGCCGCTCGGACCCGCCGTACTTGTCGACGGCGTCGAGCACTTCGACGGCCGTCGCCACCTGCCCGAACCAGAGCAGATAGCCGACCAGGGCTCTGGCGTCCCGGCTGGTCAGGCGTCCGTCGAGGGCGGCGGCGGTGAGCCCCGGCAGGTACTGGGCCGCCGCGGACGGGCTCACGCGCCATCCGGTCCGCAGCAGCGCGGCCCGGATGGCGAGGATCCGCGCCTCGTCGGAGCAGGTGTCGTGGGCGACGCGCAGGCAGTCCAGGGCGAGGCCGGTCTCGTCGTCGGCGAGCGCCTCCTCGGCCGCCGTCAGCAGGGTGGGCAGCGCCCACGGCTCGTCGACGGGCTCGGCCACGATCAGGTGCCGCGCGAGTTCGGTGGGCGGCTCCCCGTGCTCGTACAGCACGCGGGCGGCGCGGGCCTCCAGCCGGGCGCGGTGCGCGGGCTCCATGCTCCGCAGCACGGCGGCGCGGCCCGCCTCGTGGCGGAACCAGCCGCAGCTGAGCAGCCCCATCTCGGTGAGCGCGGTCAGACTGTGGCCGACCGGTTCGGGGCCGGTGTCCAGGACTTCGGCGAGTTCGGGGCGGGCGGCGCGCGGGCCGAGGACCGCGAGCGCCCAGGCGGCGGCGCGGGTGGCGGCGTCGCTGCGGTACAGGCAGGCGGTGACGGCCTGCTCGAACGCCTCGCCCGGCACCAGTTCGGCGGACCGGGCCCGGTCACCGGCGTGGTAGTCCTCCAGCAGCGCCCGCAGCAGCAGCGGGCTGCCGCCGCTCAGCCGGTGGAAGTCGGAGACCAGCGGGCGGGCCCGCCAGCCCTCCTGGCCGGCGGCGATCATCTCGGTCACGCCGCGCCAGGGCAGCAGATCGAGGCGCAGCGGGCGGCAGTTGGGGCGGCGCAGCAGCTCGGTCCTGAAGCGCGGGTCCTTGGAGGGGAAGCTGCTGCTCTCGCCGAGGACCACCAGCATGCGGCTGACGTCCAGCCGGCGCGTCAGGTAGAGGACACACTCCAGGGAGTGGGCGTCGGCGTGGTGCACGTCGTCGACGACGAGCACCACGGGGCGCTTGCGGGCCTGGGCGAGCAGGATGCCGCAGAGCCGGGGGAAGACGTTGATGGCGACTTCGGTGGGGATGGTGCCCTCGGCGCCGCGCACCGGAGCGGTGGCCGCGACCAGGTTCAGCAGCCGGGCGGCGCGGTCGGCGTCGGCGCCGGGCAGGTCCGCGCCGAGCAGCAGCTGCCGCATCACGCCGAGGGGCTGGTCGTGGTCGGCCCCGGCCGCCGTGGCGCGCAGCAGCAGCGCGCCGGTCTCCGCGGCGCGTTCCCCGAACGCGCGCAGCAGTGCCGTCTTTCCGCTGGCCACCGGACCGCTGACCCAGGCCACCCCGCCGTGCCCGGCCGCGCAGGCGTCGAGCATGTTCCCCATCGCCGCAAGCTCTTTGTCGCGTTCCACCAACCTCATGAGCTGGTTTCACCCCCGAGTACTGACTGCCGATCCGTGCTGTGGCCCTTGTAGCGTGTGCGTCCGCCGCTGTCGCGCGGATATCCGCGACCCCGGCGGGGCCGTCCGCGGCGCGACGCACGACGGCCGAAACCGTTCTTTCCGTCGCGGCCGCGACGGAGTAGGTGAAGGCGATGGTGGGAGTAGGAGGGTTCTGGTCGGGAGGGTGGGTCCGGTGGGCTCGCGCCGTCCGCCGACGGCGGTGCGGCCGGCCCGTGCGGGGATCGGCGCCGGCGGCCGGTCGGCCTGACGCTCGCGCCCTCGGCGGCCGCGGTTCCGGTGGAACCGTCCCCATGCCGGCGCTCTCCCCCACCCCGTCATCCACCTATTTTTGCCCGCTCCTTACCTGGTCGCCAGTCCAATCGTGAAACAGTTTCGGGAGCCTGGGATTCCGCGGCGTGCCGTACGGACGGGGGTCGGCCGCACAGCACGCCCCGGGTGTGGGACGGGGCCGGGCGCGGTGGCCGCGGCTACGGCTTGCGGGCCACGCCCGCGTAGAGCGAGACGGCCGCGTCGGTGATCTCGGGGCCGAGTTCCGCGCCCTCGTTGTGCCAGCGGTGCGGCACCTCCACGCCGGGGTCGAGGAGTTCCAGCCCGTCGAAGAACCGTTCCACCTGCTCCTTCGGGCGGACGCGGGCGGGGATGCCGCTGCGGTGGTAGATGGAGATGACCTTCTCCCAGGTCTCCGGGTCGAAGTCCGGCGTGCAGTGGGAGAGCACGAGGTAGCTGCCCGAGGGCAGGGCGTCGACGAGCCCCTTGACGATCTCGAACGGGCCGTCCGAGTCGGGGATGAAGTGCAGCAGCGCGTTGAGCGACATCGCGACCGGCTGGTCCATGTCGAGCGTGGCGTGCAACTGGGCGGCCTTGAGGATGGACTCGGGGTCGCGGACGTCGGCGTGGATGTACTCGGTACGGCCCTGGGGGGTGCTGCGCAGCAGGGCCTGTGCGTGGATCAGCACGATGGGGTCGTTGTCCGCGTAGACGATCTTGGCGTCGGGGGCCACCTCCTGCGCCACCTGGTGCAGGTTGGGGGTGGTGGGGATGCCCGTGCCGATGTCCAGGAACTGCCGGATGCCGGCCTCGGCGAGCACGCGGGTCGCCCGGTGCATGAACAGCCGGTTGGTCTGCGCGCAGATCTTGATCCCGGGGAAGACCGACTCGACGTCCCCGGCCGCGAGCGCGTCGACGTCGTAGTGGTCCTTGCCGCCCAGGTAGTAGTCGTACATGCGCGCCGGGTGTGGCTTGCTGGTGTCGATGGTGCCGGGTGCGCCGCCGATTTCGGCCATGGGTGTCCGCCCTCCGTGCTCAGGAGTGATCTGTCGATATGGGGGGTGCCGCCGGAGGTCCGGGGGTGCCGGGGCGCCGGGGGCGGGTGGGGTGGAGCGGGCCGGTCAGTGGACGAGGAAGTCCGCGTCGCCGGCGCGTGCGCCCTGGATGAACGCCTTGATCTCGGCCTTGGTGTAGATGAGGGCGGGACCGTCGGGGTCGGTGGACTGGCGTACGGCGATATGGCCGTCGGACAGCTTCTTCGCTTCCACGCAGCTGCCGCCGTTGGGTCCGCTCCAGGGCTTGTGCCAGCCCTCGGTGCCGAGGGCGTTGGCGGGCATTCCGTTGTGGATCTCCATCTGCGTCACAGCTCCTCTCTCAGATCCTTGAGGATGGTTCTCGACTGCTCGAAGGAGGCGGCCTGGACCGCCATGTGGTCCAGGGCCTCGATATAGGCCGCGACATCGGGGCGGTCGTCGAGGTACCCCGCTCCGGTGAGTCCCTCGGTGTAGATGACATCGGGCTGTTCGCGCAGCCGGCAGCGGAACAGATGGAAGGGTCCGAAGGCGCCGCGGTGCGGTCCGGCCGCGAACGGCATGATCTGGAGCCGTACGTTCGGCCGCTCGGCGACCTCCAGGAGGTGGTCGATCTGGGCGCGCATGACGTCGGGCCCGCCGACGGACCGGCGGAAGACCGTCTCGTCCAGGACGGCCCACACGGTGGGCGCGTGGTCCGTGGTGAGCAGGTCCTGGCGCTTGATGCGGAAGGCGACGCGGCGCTCCAGCTCGTCGCGGTTGCCGTCGGAGCCGACGAGCAGGACGGCGCGGGCGTAGTCCTCGGTCTGGAGCAGCCCGGGCACGTAGTGCGGCTCGTACGAGCGGATCAGCTCGGCGGCGTCCTCCAGGCTGACGTAGGCGCTGAACCAGTCCGGCAGGACGTCGCGGAACCGGTGCCACCAGCCGGGCTTGTTGGCCTCGCGGACCAGGGCGAGGAAGTCCTCGCGCTCCTCCTCGCTCAGGCCGTACCGCGCCACCAGCTCCTTGACGTAGGGGATCTTGAGCCCTACCTCGGCCTTCTCCATCCTGCGGATGGTCTGGTGGGTCACGTCGATGGCCGCGGCGGCCTCTTCGAGCTCCAGCCCGGCGCGCTCTCTGAGCCCTCGGAGCTGTATGCCGAGTACCAGACGCAGGACGGTGGGCGCGCTGCCCGTTCGCGCGTCACCCATACAGCACCTCCTCAACTCTCCGGCACATCATGCCCTGCGCCATAGCGTTGAGGATAGAAGCAATCTGAGATTGCCTTCCTGAAATTATCAGGTTGACCGCTTGCCAGTTGACTGTGTCGGCACCCATAGTGATCGAGTGGCGCACCTCACGAACCACGCGCAGCCCACGCCAACCCGCCGTCCGCGCGGTCGAGTTGTCCTGCCGGTAACCGACTCGCCGATACGTGCCGTGGCCTGCCGTGCCGGACCGCGAGGCCGTCGACAGACCCGCCCCCTCCGCTGGAAGGCGCTCCTCGTGCATGTTTCGCCCCCCACACCGCAGTCGCACACCCCGCGCTCGCAGCAGCAGGACTCGAAGCAGCAGGAGGACGTCTTCCAGCTGCCGAGCCGCACGGCGTCCGTGGCCGAGGCACGGCACCGCACCCGCCAGTGGCTCGACCGGTGCGCCGTCCCCGACGGGATATGCGCGGCGGCGGTCCTCGTCGTCTCCGAGCTGGTGACCAACGCGGTCGTCCACACGGACAGCGAGCGGATCTCCTGCCGGGTACGGGCGGACACCGCCCAGGTGCGCCTGGAGGTGCGGGACAGCGGCTCGGGGCGGCGCGGCCCCCGGCAGCGGAGCGCGGGGCCGGACGCCGAGAACGGGCGCGGGCTGCTGCTGGTGGGGAGCATGGCCGACGCGTGGGGGGTGGCGGCTCCCGGCCACAGCTCGGGCCACACGGTGTGGGCCACCCTGCGGATCACCGGAGCCTAGCTCTTGGGGGCGCCCGTAGGACGTACACGCCCTCAGCCGCCGATGGCACGGAGCATCGTCCACAGGGCGACGGTCGAGGCGGCGAGGGCGGCCGGCACGGTCAGCAGGCCGAGCCGGGTGAACTCGCCGAGGCCGGGCTCGGCGTCCCGCTCGCGCAGGATGCGCCGCCACAGGAGGGTGGCCAGGGACCCGACGTAGGTGAGGTTGGGGCCGAGGTTGACGCCGATGAGGACGGCGAGCACGGGGCCGGGGCCGGCGGGGGCGGCCAGCGGCAGCAGGGCCAGCACCGCGGGCAGGTTGTTGATGACGTTCGCGAGGACCGCGGCCAGGGCGGCGGTGGCGAGGAGCGCGGGGAGCGAGTCGCCGTCCGGCAGCAGATCGCCCATGGCCGTGCCGAGGCCGCCCGCGACGACCGCCTTGACGACGATGCCGAGCGCGAGGACGAACAGGCAGAACAGCGGGTTCGCGGAGCGCACGAGGGCGGGCACGGTGGTCCGGCCGCGGCGCAGTTCCCGTACGCCGAGGACGAGCGCCCCGGCGAGCGCGGCCCAGGCCGGGTTCACGTCGGCGAAGGACGTGACGACGAAGCCGCCGAGGGTCAGCGCGAGGACGGTGAGCGTGAACACGGGCACGGCGGGCGCGGCGGACACGTCGGGGGCCGGCACGGCGTGCGCGCCGTTCGTCAGGTCGGCGCGGAAGAAACGGCGGAAGACCGCGTACTCGACGGCGATGGCGGCGAGCCAGGGCAGGGCCATCAGCGCGGCGAAGCGGGTGAAGGTCAGGCCGCTGGCGGCGAACGCCAGGAGGTTGGTGAGGTTGGAGACGGGCAGCAGCAGCGACGCGGAGTTGGCGAGGTGCGCGGTGGCGTAGGCGTGCGGCTTCACGCGGGCCCCCACCCGCGCGGCCGTCGCGAAGACGACGGGGGTCAGCAGCACCACGGTCGCGTCCAGGCTGAGCACGGCCGTGACGACGGCGGCCACCGCGAACACCCCGCCCAGCAGCCGCCCCGGACTGCCGCCGCAGCGCCGCGCCACCGCGTCCCCGGCGGCCGTGAACAGCCCGTCGTCGTCGCAGAGCCGGGCCAGCGCCAGCACCGCCGCGAGGAACCCGACGACGGGCAGCAGGGTGCGGGTCTGCGCCCAGGCGTCGGCGGGCGAGACCGCGCCTGTGGCCACCACGACGGCCGCGGCGGGCACGGCCGCCACCGCCTCCGGCAGCCCGCGGGGCCGCACGACGGCGAACGCCAGCACCGCCAGCAGCAGAAGTACGGAGACCGCCTCCAGCGCGGCGCTCACAGGGCGGGGCTCACGGTGCTCGGTCCTTCCGGCGTCGCGTACGGGCCGAAAGGCACGGCACGGCTTCAGGTCAACGGGTGCTGTGCGAAGCGTACGAGCTTCCGGCGCCGGGCGCGCCGCGCGGACACCGGCCGCACAGCTCTCGTCAGGCG
>NZ_JBHVHQ010000425.1:0-7116 GCF_042800135.1 Streptomyces sp. NPDC057654
GGCCGGGCCTGTCTGTGTGACCGGTCAACCATTCGCCCGAATGGGGGTATGGGGTGGTTTTCGGGGCTGCCCCACCAGGGAGCCGCTGTGCGGCCGGCGGACGGGGCCGAACGGGGTGCAGCAGTCGCCGCCCGGGTGGCGGCGGCGCGCAATGGGGAGAGCGCGCCCATAACTGTCGGAGCGTGCGGAAGGAGAAGAGTCGCCATGACCGCACCCCACGGCGAAACGCAACGAGACCTGTCCGGCATGAGCGTGGTCGACGCCGACGGCCACCGAGTGGGTTCGGTGCAGCAGGTCTACCGAGACGACAGGACCGGCGACCCGGAGTGGATCACCGTGCGCACCGGGATGTTCGGGACGAAGGAGACGTTCGTGCCCCTCGCCGGGGCGCAAGAGGCGGACGGCGATCTGCGCGTCCCCCACAGCAAGGACACGATCAAGGACGCGCCGCGGATCGAGGCCGACGGGCATCTCGACCCGGCGGAGGAGGACCGTCTCTACCGGCACTACGGGCTGATGCCGGGGGCCGGCGCCAAGGGGCAGGCGGGCGAGGCGGGGCACGGCAGGCACGCCGCGCCGGCCGCCGGGACCGCCGGAGCCGCGGGCGCCGCCGGGATGGCCGGCGTGGCGGGCGGCGGACGCGGTACGGGCGAGAGCGCCCAGCACCGCGCCGACTCCGCGCAACTGGCCGGCGCCGGAGCCCCCTCGCGGGGCCGGGACGCCGGATACGCCGGAGACACAGCCGCGGCCAAGGGCCAGGGCGAGGAGATGATCCTCTCCGAGGAGCGCGTGACCTGGGGCACCGAGGAACGCGAGAGCGGCCGCGCCCACCTGCGCAAGCACGTGGTCACCGAGGACGTCTCGCAGACCGTGCCGGTGAGCCACGAGGAGGTCACCCTCCACCGCGAGGCCATCAAGCCCGGCGACCGCACCGCCGGCCGCACGGCGAACCTCTCCAACGGCGAGACGGAGGTCGTCCTCCACGAGGAGGTCGCCGTCGTCCGCAAGGAGACCGTCCCCGTGGAGCGGGTGCGGATGGAGACCAAGAAGGTGAGCGGGCAGCAGGAGGTGCGCGCCCAGGTCCGTAAGGAGGAGGTCGAGTACGACGACGGCCTGAAGTCCAAGCACCAGGAGCCGGGCGAGTCCGGCCGCGGGCGCTGACCGCCGCTACGGGCGACCGGTCCGGTGACGGGTTCCGGAGCCGGGGCATCAGGCCCCGGCGCCGGAACCTTTCCGCGCCGGGGGACCGATGCCCGGAGCCCGGCGGCCCGGCGCCCGCTTCGGCCGGCCGTACGCCCGTATCCGGCCGGCCCCTCGCCGTGCAACACCCCAGGCAGCCCGCAACATGGCTGATCTAGGCATAGCCGATCTCGGCCAGGAGGCTTCGACTGGATGCGGACATCATGTCGCACCGCCTGGGAGGTCCCATGACCGAGGCCGTTACCCGACCGATCGAGCCGCAGACGCCGCCGTTCCCCGCCGACCGTACGTGTCCCTACCACCCGCCCGCCGACTACGGACCGCTGAAGACCGCGGGGACCATGCACCGCGCCACGCTCTACGACGGGCGCGAGGTGTGGATGGTCACCGGCCACACCGAGGCCCGCGCCCTGCTCACCGACAAGCGTCTCTCCACCGACCGGCGGAATCCGGCCTTCCCCGTCATCGCTCCCCGGGCCGAGTCCCAGAGCACCGTCGTCCTCCCGCTGCTCGGGGTCGACGACCCGCTGCACGCCACGCAGCGCCGGATGCTCATCCCGAGCTTCACCGTCAAGCGCATCGCCGCCATGCGGCCGCAGATCCAGCAGATCGTGGACGGGCTGCTGGACGCGATGGCCGAACGCGGCGGGCCGACCGACCTCGTCGCCGCGTTCTCGCTGCCCGTGCCGTCCATGGTCATCTGCTCGCTCCTCGGCATCCCCTACGACGACCACGAGTTCTTCGAGGAGTGCTCCCGCAATCTGCTCACCGCCGACACGGCCCGCGAGGCCGACGCGTTCCGCCACGAGCTGGAGAGCTACCTCCTCGACCTGGTGGCGAAGAAGGAGGCCGAACCGGGCGACGGGCTCCTCGACGAACTGATCGCCGACCGGCTCGCCGGAGGCGAGCTGGAGCGCGACGAAGTGGTCATGATGGCGCTGCTCCTGCTCATCGCGGGCCATGAGACCACCTCCAACATGATCGCCCTCGGCACCTACACGCTCCTCGAACACCCCGAGGAACTCGACGCGCTGCGCGCCGACCCGTCCCTGATACCCGGCGCCGTGGAGGAGCTGCTGCGCTTCCTGTCCATCGCCGACGGCATGGTGCGCGTCGCCCTGGAGGACATCGAACTCGACGACGGCGGCGTCATCAGGACCGGCGAGGGCGTCATCCTCAGCACCTCGCTGATCAACCGCGACGAGGGCACGTACCAGGACGCCGACGGTCTCGACGTACGCCGCTCCGCGCGCCACCATGTGGCTTTCGGGTTCGGCGTCCACCAGTGCCTCGGGCAGAACCTGGCCCGCGCCGAACTGGAGATCGCGCTCACCGCCCTGCTCAGCCGTTTCCCGACCCTGCGGCTCGACGTCCCCGCGGACCAGGTGGCCATCAAGCCGGGCGACACCTTGCAGGGCCTCTTCGCACTGCCTGTGACCTGGTAAGGAAGTCCGGTGGCATGACCGAGCGAGCACCACACACCCTGCGCATCACCATCGATACCGACAGCTGCATCGGCTCCGGCCAGTGCGCCCTGACCGCACCCGCCGTCTTCACCCAGGACGACGACGGATTCAGCGCCCTGCTCCCCGGCAAGGAGGACGGGGCGGGCGACCCGCTGGTGCGGGAAGCGGCACGCGCCTGCCCAGTTCAAGCCATTTCTCTGACTGAAGTGTGACAGGCGCTGTTTTGGGGCAACGGCTGCCGACGGGCGGCCCGTCGGGGGCCGTGCTCTAGAGCCGCGCCGCCTTGAGCGACATGTGGAGCAGCAGCCGGTCCTCGCCCTCGTCCAGGTCGAGGCCGGTGAGCTGCTCCACCTTCGACAGCCGGTAGTAGAGGGTCTGCCGGTGGATGCCCAACTGCGCCGCCGTACGCCCCGCCTGCCCCGCGCAGTCGAGGAACGCCTCGGCCGTGCGCGCCAGTTCGGCGTGCGAGCGCTCCAGCAGCGGCCGTACGACCCGGTCCGCCGCGCCGCCGGCCGGCAGCTCCGCGAGCACGCGGTACGGGCCCACGCCGCCCCACTCCGCGACCGGCCCGAACCGCGCCTCCGCACGCGCCGCGCGCGCCGCGGCGAGCGCCTCGCGCCAGGCGGCGGGCGCGTCGGCCAGGCCCCGGCGCGGATCGCTGACGCCCGCGCCCGAACCGTGCGCCCGTGGTGAGCGCAGCAGTTGTTCGGCCGCCGCGCGCGCCGGGTCCAGGGCGTTCGGCCCCCGCAGCCGGACCAGCGCCGCGAGTCCCGCGGCCGGACCCTGCGCCACATCCCGCGCCATGTCCCGCGCCGTGTCCCGGTCCTTGGAACCGCGCCCCGCGCCCCCGGCCCGCCGGCCCCCCGACTCCGTGACGGCGCACGCGGCGAGGACGCCCGGCAGGCTGGGCAGCGGCGCGGCGTCCAGGTCCTCCCGGTCCCAGGGGGTGACCGCCACCAGCGCGAGCGGGCCCTCGGCCGACTCCGGCAGCGCGCCCCGCAGCGCGTCGCGCGCCGCGTCCCGACCGGCCGGGGCGCTGGTGAGCAGATCGCGCAGCAGCTCGCCGAGTTCGCGCCCGGCGCGCGCCTCCGCCGCGAGGAGTACGCCGATCCGGGCGGCCGTCTCCATGGCCTGGGCGAGCCGCGGGTCCGGCGGGGTGCCGGGGCCGCCGAATTCGAGGTCGGCGAGGTGGCCGTCGTCCAGCAGCCAGGCGTAGCCGTGCACGATGCCGCGGTGGCGTACGGGCAGGCAGATGCGGCCGCGGAACACCCCGGCCGCCGGGTCCGGCGGAATCCGCAGCGGGGACTGCGCGCGCGAGATGCCGAACGCCTCGAACCACGCCCGTACCGCCGCCGTCGACCGGCGCTGGAGGATCGAGCGGGTGCGGACCGGGTCCATGACCAGATCGAGGTCGTCGTCGCTGTCGTGGGCTCCGAAGGCGATCAGCGCGAAGTCGCGGTCCTCCAGCGTCGCGGGGGCGCCCAGCGCCGCCGAGATCTCGTCCACGAGCTGCTGATAGTCCGCGCGCATTCCGCCTTGGCTCCTCTCACGTGCCCCACAGCGACGTCGTGCCTCGTCCGCCCCATGCCGCCGCTCCCCATTCTCATACATCTGTCTGAGATCCCGGACACGAAGGCGTGACAGCTGTCGATGGTCGCGGACCCGTATGAAACTTAAATTTCACGGTGGCTCACCTTGCCGTCGCGACGCGTTGCCGCGGCATTCGTCAACACCTGTCTTCCTGCGGAAACGGCCGTTCGACCGGGTCCGGGAAGCGCACAAAACGTGGAGGTGCCCGTGCTGGGTCCTGTGCTCCTTGCCGCCGCACGCAGCGACAGCATCCGCCGTCTCGTCTCGGCCGCGCCGGTCACCCGCCCCGTGGTGGACCGTTTCGTCGCCGGCGAGCGGCTGGACGAATCGATGGCCGTGGTCCGTTCGCTCAATGAGCGCGGGCTGGAGGTCACCCTCGACCACCTCGGTGAGGACATCACCGACCCCTCCGAGGCGCTCCGCAACCGCGATGCCTATCTGGCGCTGACCGAGGCGCTGGCCGGACAGGGGCTCGGCGCGCGCGCCGAGATGTCCGTGAAGCTCTCCGCCTTCGGCCAGGCGCTCTCCGGCGGCCACGACCTCGCGCTCGCCAACGTCACGCCGGTCGTCGAGGCCGCCGCCGACGCCGGTACCACCGTGACGCTGGACATGGAGGACCACACCACGGTCGACTCCACCCTCGCGATCCTCGCCGAACTGCGGAAGCGCTTCCCGAACACGGGCGCCGTCGTCCAGTCGTACCTCTTCCGCACCGAGGAGGACTGCCACGCGCTCGCCGGGGAAGGCTCGCGGGTGCGCCTGGTCAAGGGCGCGTACAAAGAGCCCGCGTCCGTCGCCTTCCAGGACAAGCGGGAGGTGGACCGCTCGTATGTCCGCTGCCTGAAGGTCCTGATGGCGGGCAGGGGATACCCGATGGTCGGCTCGCACGACCCGCGGATGGTCGCGATCGCGCAGGAGCTCGGCCGCCGCTACGGGCGCAAGCTGGACGAGTACGAGTTCCAGATGCTGTTCGGCATCCGGGCGGCGGAGCAGGAGCGGCTGGTATCAGAAGGACACCGGATGCGGGTGTACATCCCGTACGGCACCGACTGGTACGGATACTTCATGCGGCGCCTCGCCGAGCGCCCGGCCAACCTGGCATTCTTCCTGCGCTCGCTGGCCACCCGCGGCTGAGCCCCCACAGACCCGATACACCCGCCTCACACCCCCGCCTCACACCCCCGATCGAAGGAGACGGCCACCATGGACGCCGTGACCCAGGTACCCGCCCCGTACAACGAGCCGGTGCACGGCTACGCCCCGGGCTCCCCGGAGCGCGCCCGCCTGGAGGCCAAGCTCAAGGAGCTGGCCGAGAACCCCATCGACCTGCCGATGACGATCGACGGCGAGCGTCGGATGGGCGGCGGCGAGCGGTTCGACGTCGTGCAGCCGCACAACCACAAGGCCGTGCTCGGCTCGTACAACAACGCCACCCGCCAGGACGCCCAGGACGCGATCGACGCGGCCCTGGCCGCCGCCCCGGCCTGGCGCGCGCTGTCCTTCGACGACCGCGCCGCGATCATCCTCAAGGCCGCCGAACTGCTGTCCGGCCCCTGGCGCGAGACGATCGCCGCCTCCACGATGCTGGGCCAGTCCAAGACGGCGCAGCAGGCCGAGATCGACGCGCCCTGCGAGCTCGTCGACTTCTGGCGCTTCAACGTGCACTTCGCGCGTGAGCTCCTGAACGAGCAGCCGCTGGTCCAGCCGAACGGCGTGTGGAACCGGATGGACCACCGGCCGCTGGAGGGCTTCGTCTACGCGATCACGCCCTTCAACTTCACCGCCATCGCGGGCAACCTGCCCACCGCGCCCGCGCTGATGGGCAACGTGGTGGTCTGGAAGCCCTCCCCGACCCAGACGCACTCCGCCATCCTGCTGATGCAGCTCCTGGAGGAGGCGGGCCTGCCCAAGGGCGTCATCAACCTCGTCACGGGCGACGGCAAGGAGGTCTCCGAGGTCGCGCTGCCGCACCCGGACCTGGCGGGCGTCCACTTCACCGGCTCGACGGCGACCTTCCAGCACCTGTGGAAGTCGGTCGGCGAGAACATCGCCGGCTACAAGGCGTACCCGCGCCTGGTCGGCGAGACCGGCGGCAAGGACTTCATCGTCGCCCACCCGACCGCCGACCCGAAGATCCTCAAGACCGCCATCACCCGTGGCGCCTTCGAGTACCAGGGCCAGAAGTGCTCGGCCGCCTCCCGCGCCTACATCCCGCGCTCCATCTGGGAGAACGGCTTCAAGGAGGAGCTGGCGGCCGAGGTCGACGGCCTCACGATGGGCGACGTCACCGACCTGTCCCACTTCATCGGCGCCGTCATCGACGACCGCGCCTTCGCGAAGAACAAGGCCGCCATCGACCGCGCCGCGTCCGACGCCACCTGCGAGATCGTGGCCGGCGGCACGTACGACGACTCGGTCGGCTACTTCGTCCGCCCGACCGTGATCGCCTGCTCCGACCCGGAGAACGAGGTCTTCAAGACCGAGTACTTCGGCCCGGTCATCGGGGTCCACGTCTACGAGGACGGCGACTTCGACGCGATGCTGGAGCAGATGGAGTCGGCCTCGGCGTACGCCCTGACCGGCGCCGTCCTCGCCAAGGACCGGCAGGTCGTGGCCGCCGTCTCGGAGAAGCTGCGCTTCGCCGCCGGCAACTTCTACATCAACGACCGGCCCACCGGCTCGATCGTCGGCCAGCAGCCCTTCGGCGGCGCCCGCGCCTCCGGCACCAACGACAAGGCCGGTTCCAAGTTCAACCTCCTCCGCTGGTCCTCCCCCCGCGCCATCAAGGAAACCCAGGTAGCCCCCACGGACTACCGCTACCCGCACATGGGCTGACGTTTCCCACTGCCGCATACCGACG